>DATNBJ010000425.1:0-4860 GCA_035572055.1 Thermoleophilaceae bacterium
AGAGGTATGACCCGCGCAAGGGCAGCGAGCGGGGCTGGATCCTGGCGATCGCCCGCAACCTCCTGGTGGACCACTACCGGCGCCAGAGCCACCGCGACGCCGTCTCCACCGACGAGCACCCGCTGCTGCTCGAGGGCCTGACCACCGGCGACGAGCCGCTGGAGCGCGCGCTGGCGGCCGATGAGCTGCGGCGCTGGCTCGCGATCCTCGGCGAGCGCGAGCGGCAGATCGTGGCGCTGCGCTACGCGGCCGACCTGCCGGCCGCCGAGATCGCCGAGATCGTGGGGCTCACCGCCGCCAACGTGCACCAGATCCTGTCGCGTTCGCTGCGGCGCCTGCGCGAGGCGGCGGGCGTCACGAGCAGCGCTTGACGCGCCGCTCCACCGGCTGCTCGCGGAACTTCATCTGTCCGTTCACCAGCACCGGCGTCTGCTCGAGGCGGGTGACCGTGACGAACGTGCAGTTGCTGTCGGCCTGCACGCCGTCGTTGCCGCCCGCCAGCGGACCGAAGCCGGCGAGGCTCAGGCCAAGCGCGGCGCAGGCCAGGGCGGCGACGAGCACGGCGGCCGCCAGCAGCGGGCGGTGGCGCCGCTCCGGCGCCGGCGGGAACAGCTCGGACTCGAGCGAGCGCACGAACGCCGGATCCGGCTCGGGAGTGCTCGCGCGGAGAAGCTGTTCGACCTGCTCGTCCACCGATGCTCAATACGCACCGGAGACCCGAGTTCGGACAGCTACGGGGTGAAGACCTTCCAGGGAAGGCTCGTGGCCCCGCCCTGGATCGCGCGCACGTTCCTGCCGGCCTTAACCCGAGCGGTGCCGAGGAAGAGCCGGTCGGAGCGCGCCTTCACGTGTGCGACCGTCGTCCAGGTCGAGCCGCTCTGCACCTGGATCGTCACGTCACCGCCGGCGGGCGCCAGGCCCCAGAGCTGCGTCTTGCCCTTCTTGATGTAGGCGGTGAAGGGGAAGCTGTACGAGGTGAAGGACATCTTCTTCGTGTCCTCGGCGATCGTGTCGCCGCGGAAGTAGATGCCCGACTGGAGCGTCGACTGGTAGTCCGGGTAGGGGTACTGGTCGCGCATGTTGAACCAGATCACCGCGCTCACGCCCTCGTTCCAGAGCTCGCTGAACGCGCCCTCCATGTAGATCGCCTGGAGCCGCTCGGGGATGCCGTTCGGGTCCGGCGGCCTGCTGTCCCAGGACAGCTCCGTGGCCCACAGCTGCTTCTTCCTGCGCGGCGCGACCGTGCCCTTCTTGATGGCCACCGAGAGCGGCTTCGACAGCCGGTCGAAGTCGGCGATCACCACGTCGTCCGGGTTGGGCGAGTGGCGCCGCGGCGGGCCGATCGGGTACGGGTGGTGCGCCAGCACGTCGAAGTGGACGGGCGAGCCGGAGCAGTGGACCTTCTTCAGCGCTGTGCGGCCGCTGAGGCAGAAGACGTCGCGCCAGAACATCGCGGGCGGCACCCGCTGGCCACCGGGCGGATCGCCGAACGGGGAGGTGCCCGCGGTGACCACCACGTTATGGGAGGACACGGCCTTCACGCCCTTGTAGAAGGCGTTCAGCAGGCCGCGGAAGATGTCGGCGCCCGTGTCGTGGAGCCTGCCGTGCACCTTGGTCCACTGCGGGGTGAGATAGAGGCTGATGTTCGGCTCGTTCCAGCCCTGCCAGTACTTGACGCGCGGGAGCATCTGGCCCGGGTTCTCCGGATCCGGATAGGTGCCCGAGTAGCGCTTCGCCGCCGCCTGGCTGAAGGCGCCGTAGTCGGCCGCCGAGGGGCGCCAGCTGCCCGCCGGGTACTTGATCGACACCTGCGGCCGGTTTGGCCCCTCGGCCCAGGCGGGCGCGTTGCTGATCAGCATCAGCGGCGTGAGCCCGGCCTGCGCGGTGCTGCGCACCGTGGAGTCGGTCTCCGACCAGTCGTAGCCGGGCCAGGACGGATCGCGCTCGACGGCGAGGCTGGGCGGCTTCGTCTTCGACGTGGCGTCCCAGTCCATGCCCAGCCGGATGATCGACGCGCCCGAGTCCCTGGCGTGCTGAAGCGCGGTCTGGCGCTCGACCCCGGTCGCGTTCTCGAACGCGCCGAAGTCGGTGAAGCCGAGCTGTAGCCCGTGCGTCCGCGCGGGGGCCGGCGCGGCCGCGGCGAGCGCGGTCCCGATCGTGGCCGCCACGGCGGCGATACGCGTCAGTCGACTGAACATCGTGGTGTGCAAGAACACGGAACCTGCCCGGTCGGAGCGGATCAGTGCAGGCTAGCGACCACGTTCTGGAACGCCTGAAAGGCGGGCTTCGTTCCACCGGTCAGGCTGAGCAGACCGGTGTGCAGGCCCCAGAAGTCCTTGAACAGCGGCGCGTAGGGCGCGCCGTCGCGCCAGGCGTAGTACACGACGCCGCGCAGCTTGAGCTTGGTGCGCGAGCTGACGAGGGCCGGGTAGACCGACGAGATCTGCGCCGCCTGGCCGTTCGAGCCGGCGCGGAACAGGCTCGCCGGACCGCTGTCGGACCAGCCGAGCTCGGTGATCCAGAGGTGGATCTTCTTGCCGCCGCTCGCGTTCAGGATCTTGCGGAAGTTGCCGAGCTTCGCCAGCAGGTCCTTCTTGTTCTTCGAGTACGGGTTGAGCGCGAGCGTGTTGAAGTTCTTCGCGCCCTTGTGGGCGAGCAGCGCCTTGACGTAGGCGTAGACGTCGAGCGGCTTCGAGAGCTTGCTGTCGGGCAGGCCGGCCGTGACGATCTCGGCCTTCGGGTCCGCGGCGCGGATGCCCACGGCGGCGGCCCTCAGCAGCTTGGCGTAGCCCTTCGCGCTCTGCCCGGAGGGCCAGTAGGCGCGCAGGTTCGGCTCGTTCCAGATCTGGTACGCGGTGATCGGCAGCTTGGGCACGGCCGGGTTCTCGCTCCAGAACGTGCCGTTCGGCCCGTAGCGGCGGGCGATCGCCGCGCCGAAGGCGCCGATGTCGGCGGGGTTCCGCGGCGGGTAGGTGCCGCGCGAGCTCGTGGTGGCGCGGAAGGCCGGCGGCTCGAACAGGATCGGCAGCACGCCGATGCCGTGCGAGGCGGTGGCCGCCATGTAGGCGTCGTAGGTCGCCCAGTCGTAGACGCCCGGAGAGGTCTCGATGTCCTTCCAGTGGAAGGTCTGGCGGATCAGCCCGATGCCGATCGACTTCTGCTCGGTCAGCGTGGCGTCGCGGTAGGCGGCATCGCCGGCCAGCACGTCCTCACTCACCACCCCGAAGAAGTCCTTGGGAACGGCGGCGGTGGCGGTGGTGGCGGTGGCGAACAGGCTGGCGCTCAGCGCGAGCGCGACGACCAGGGGGCGAAGGCGGGGCAAGGCGAGACTCTCCGTATCTGGGGTGCGGGTCCTTGGCGCACAGGCGCCAGTACCAACATCGGAAGAGCCACCGCGAAACTTGAAACGTCTTCAGCCGCGGAGCTGCTCGAGCGTTTCCGTGAAGGCCTTGAGGGCCGGCTTGGCCGTGTTGTGCACCGTCAGGAGGCCGGTGTGGAGGCCCCAGAAGTCCTTGAAGAGCGGCGCGTACGGGGCGCCGTCGCGCCAGCCGAAGTAGACGACGCCGCGCAGGTGCTCCTGGTCGCGGATGTTCACGAGCGTGGTGAAGGTGGACTTGATCAGCGCCGCCTGCCTGCGCGCGCCGACCGTGAACTGGCTGCTCGGGCCGGCGCTCGCCCAGCCCACCTCGGTGACCCAGATCGGCGCGGTCGTGTCGCCGTGGGAGTCCATGATCTTGCGCGCCGAGCGCACCGCCGCCGACACGCCCGCGTCGCTCTGCGCGTACGGGTGGATCGCCAGCGTGTCGAACGCGTCCTGCGCTCCGGCCGCGTACATGCCGTTCAGGAACCTGCCGAACGGCATGCCCAGGCGGCTCTGTGGGATTCCCGCCGTGACGATCTCCGCGGCCGGGTCGAGCCGCTTGATCGCGGCGCCCACCGTGCGCAGCATGCGCGTGTAGGCGGCCGGGTCCGGGCCGGTCGGCCAGTAGGCGGGGAGGCTCGGCTCGTTCCAGATCTGCCACGAGGTGATCGGCACCTTCGGCAGGCCGGGCCGCTGCTTCCAGAAGTTGCCGTTGGGTCCGTAGCGGCGCACGAGCACCTTCGCGAACTTCGCCATCGCCACGTTGTCCGCGGGCGGATAGGTGCCCGCCTTCGCGCCCTTCTTGGGCGCGCTCGAGCGGAACTTCGGCGGGTTGAGGAGCACCGGCAGCACCTGCATGTGGTGCGCTGCCAGCGCCGCGATGAAGCCGTCGTAGACGGTCAGGTCGTAGACGTTGCGCTTGCGCTCGATGTTGGCCCAGTCGAAGGTCTGGCGGACGAGGCCGACGCCGATGCCGGCCTGGCGGTTGAGCGTGCGGTTGCGGTAGCTGCCGGGCCGCGCCAGCACGTCCTCGGTGACGAGCCCGAAGAAGTCCGGCGGCAGCTTGCTGCTCGGCGGCGGGCTGACTATCGGCGCCAGCGCGCCGGTCTCCGTGCGGCCGGGCAGGCTGCCGCGATCGGCGGCCGCCAGCGCCGTGATCCCGGCGGCCAGCATGATCACGGCGACGATGACGATCGCGATCGGGCGCGGCCGCTTCATGGCCGCCTCACCACGAACAGCCGCGTGCCGGCGAGCACCACGGCGACCAGCGCCAGGGCGAGTGGCCAGCCCAGCGAGGGATGGAAGTGCGAACTGGAGGCGCCGCCGCGGACGCTGGCCGCGCCCGTCTGGCCGGTCGCGCCGCTCTCGAGCAGGACGCCGCGCTGGAGATCAGTGCCGCTCAGGCCGATCAGCCCCGCGCTGCCCGCGAGGCCCTCGATGAAGACCTGCGCGCGCCCGCCCGATTCGGGCGTCGGGAACGGCTCGTACAATCCGTTTCC
>DATNBJ010000426.1:0-7213 GCA_035572055.1 Thermoleophilaceae bacterium
ATACCACTCCCGTCCGCATCAGCCACTCCGACACCAGTGAGAATTGCGCGCGGTGGCGAAAGCAAGTGTCGCGCCGACAACCGCAATCGACCTGCTCGTCGTCCGCCGCGCCGCCAACCCAGAGCCGGTCCGATCATCGCGTCGCCGCCGATGCGATCGTGCGCGTAGCGCGTCTCCGACCTACGAAAGCGCTTCCGGTATTGAATCTCGGGGTGCCCGCGTGTGCGACGGTGCGCGTAGGGTCGAGGGCATTGAACGACTTTCTGGCTGCGTGCGGCGGAGCAGCACGAGTCCTAGGGCGGGGGAGATCACCACCGAGAGAAGACCTGCGGCAACGAGTCCCGCGGCGCTCGCCTGGCTGACCACGCCGAGTTGGAGCCCGATTTGGGTGGCGGCGACGATGACCGTCAGGGAGGTGGCTTGAAGCACGCCGGCGATCACCGCGCGCGAGCGGCCGAGCAGTCGCGCGTACACGATCGCCGGGAGCCCGCGGGCGAGGTAGATCGCGAGCAGGAACAGCGGTACCCGCGCCACGGTGGACGGGCTGGCGAAGAGCGCGTTGAGGTTGAAGCGCAGGCCGCTCGTGACGAAGAACACCGGGATGAATACGCCGAATGCGGCGGCCTCGAGCTTCAGCCTGAAGTCGGGATGGGTCGTCTGGTCGCGGTCGATCAGCGACAGCAGGACGCCTGCGGCAAACGCTCCGAGGATCGTCTCCAGCCCGAATTGGTCGGCGAGTGCGGCGAATCCGATCATCAGCACGAACGCGGCCCGGACGCGGATCTGTGCGGTGGTGTCCTGGAGCCGCCGGAGGACGTGTGAGAGGCTGATGGACCTCTCGACACCGGCGACTGCCACGCCCACTAGGGCTACGACCAGCCCGAACACGCCGACCAGGATCAGCGTCCCGGCGGTGCTGCTAGAGCCCTTCCCCGAGAAGAACAGCGACAGCAGGATGATCGCGCCGAACTCCGCGACTGAGGCCGACGCGAGCACGAGTTGACCTAAGCGCGAGCTGGTGACCTTTGCATCCTTCAGGACCGGGAAGATCACGCTGACCGACGAGGCGGCGAGCACGATCGCGACGAACAGCGGCGAATTGACGAATCCGCCTGCTTTCAGGCCGAGGCCGAGGGTGATCGCGATCGCGAACGAGAGCGCGAATCCGATCGTGGTGAGCTTGAGGACCGGGCCGCGTAGGCGCTCGACGTCGATTTCCAGGCCGGAGAGGAACAGCAGGAACGCCAGTCCGATCAGAGCGAGGGTCGAGACGGGCAGGTCGGGCTTGGCCCACCCCAGCCCGGACGGGCCGATCACGATGCCGAGCACGAGCTCGAGCACGATCGCCGGCAGCCGGAACCGCGGGAAGAAACCGAGCACGAGCGGGGCGAGCAGGCCGATCGTGACGACGATCAGCAGGTTTGTGTAGTGCACAGCGGGCATGTCGAGATCCTCGATTCGTTTGCCGTAAAGGGGCCCGGCGTGCGCGGTCGATCAGGCCGCCGCCGCGCCTAGGGGAGTTCGTGGTTCGGTGGTCGAGACCGAGCTCCTCGGTAACCACCCGCGTGTAGCGAGGTTGTTGAGCTCGGTCTCGGTGGGCTGGCTGAACCCCTTGGCCAGGTTGACAGGAGGGTTCTGGAGCGTCACCCGCCAATAGGAGGGAGTGATCTTTCGACCGCCACGGGGCGTCGGGCTCTGCATCGATACGGCGTACGGCCTTGCGTCCCGCGACATCTGCTCTGTAGTGCTCATGTGAGCGCGTCCTGACTTTGGACTGAATGACTGCGCTTCTCGCTGACTCCAGGGTGCCGCGTTGCGGTTCGCCGGCGATCGCGAGCGATGATCGGCCGATGCGCAGTCTTGATCGCCCAAACCTGCCTCGACCGATTCTCTAGCCGATAGCGGTGACTCGGACGTCGCACACGATGCGGCCAGCATCCGAACGAGGGTGCTCTGCGCGTCACGCGGCGGCTGACTCGGCCCGCGCCTTGAGCCTCGCCCGGAGAATGGCCGATCCCCGTGGGCGCGGACCGGTAGCGAGATTCTCACCCTTGGGTGCCTGGTCGGGCGCGCGACTCTGCCTGAGACTGACGGGGCAATCGTGAGTGCGCCAGGAGGAAGCGAATGGTCGTGGTATCCACCTTGCTAGGCGCTCGCTGCATCGCTTAGGCTCGCCGTGCCCTACCAGAAAGACAAAGCGTGACGTCCGTAGGAGCACTCACAACCGCTCCGAGCGCCGGATGGACGGCGTTGGTTGAGCGCGACGGAGAGCGCCAGGTGATCGACGCCGCACTCGACGGCGCCGAGCTCGGTCGAGGCCGGGTCGTGCTCCTCTACGGCGAGGCTGGAGTCGGGCGCACGAGCCTCCTTCGCGCCGCGTCGCTCGATGCAGAGGCGCGCGGCCTCAACGTCCTCGAGGCACACGGCAGCGAGCTCGAACGGGGCTATGGCTTCGGAATCGTCAGGCAGCTGCTCGAGGCTCGAATCGCCGCCCTGAGCTCTGCCCAACGACGATCGCTGCTCAGGGACGCTGGACCCGCGGCCGAGTCGGCGCTGGGAATCGGTCCGCCCGAGCTGCGGGTCTCGGGCAACGGGTTCGAGGCGATGGAGGGCCTGCACCGGCTCGTCGCATGCCTCGCCACGAGCACGCCCCTGCTGGTCGTCGTCGACGACCTGCAGTGGTGCGACCGGCCCTCGCTCGACTTCCTCTGCTTCCTCGGTCAACGTGCAACCCAGTTGCCGGTGACGATCGCTGCCGCGTGGCGACGCGGCGAGCCCGGCGTGAAGGCGGGCCGGCTTCAGGCGCTCGCCGGCAGCCCGGACACCTTCTTCCTGACCCCCGCCGCGCTCGATTACGAGGGCGTGCGCGCGGTCCTGAGGCGCGAGACCCAGGTAGAGCCGGAGGATGACGCTGTCGCCGCCGTCCACGAGCAGACCGGCGGCCGACCGTTCCTCGTCGCGGAGCTTGTCGCAGGCATGCGGCTGCGCGAACTCCCTGCCACGTCGACCAGCCGAGAGGCCATCGAGTGCCTAACGCCGGAGTCGGTCCGCCGCATGGCGGTCGCGCGCTTGGGGCGCCACTCGGAGCCGGTCCGGCGCTTTGCGCAGGCGGTGGCGGTACTCGGCGAGGCCCCGCTCGCCCAGGCGGCCGCATTGGCAGACGTGGATCACGACAAGGCGTGCGCCGCCGCCGCCGCGCTCATCCGCGCGGGCGTTCTCCGCGATGACGCGACCGTCCGCTACGCCCAGCCGCTGCTGAGCCGAGCTATGTACGGCACGCTCTCGTCGGTCGAGCTCGGCGAGCTCCATCGGCGGGCCGCCGAGTTGCTCTGCGAATGCGATCCGGCTGAGACGGAACGCGCCGCCCACCATCTGCTCCTGAGCGAGCCGGGTGGAAACCCGCGCTTCGGCGAGGTGCTGTACGCGTCCGCGCTGCGCGCCCTCGACGACGGGGCGCCTGCCGATGCCCGGCGCTTCCTCGAGCGAGCGCTGGGCGAGGCGGAGGAGCGTTCCACCCGCGGCACGCTCCTGACGACGCTTGCGGAGCTCGAGTTGCTCGCGGGCGACCTTCCGAACGCCGCGGCCCACGGCTCGGAGGCGATGTCGCTCGTCGCCGACCCGTGCGAGCGCGTGCCCGCAAGCGTGGTCTGCGCCCAGGCGGTTGCCGCCACCGGCAGTCTGGAGCCGGCTGTGGAGCTGCTCAGCCGCGAAGCGGCCGCCATCGACGGGAACGCGCCCGACCTGGGGCTGCGCCTTCAGGCGGCCGCAGCCACCCTGCAGGTGTACATGGGCGCGCCGCTCACCACCGCGCCGGAGGACGTCGAGCATCTGTCCGGCACAACGGCGGCCGAGCGCGCACTGCTCGGGGCGTGGGCATCGTGGGCCACTCTCACCGCCGCCGCAAGCGCGGAGCGCGTCGCCGACCTCTGTGGCCGCGGGCTCTCCGAGGGTGTCGACTACCTCGCCTGCCAAGCCGCGCTGCTCGCCGATGCCGGTGACCTTGTCGAGCAAACGCTCGCCCGCGATTGCGACGAAATGCCCTCCGGCGATGACGGGCTCGTCAGGCTGGCGGTGCGCGCGCAGCTCGCGCTCGCGCGCGGTGACCTCGCGGCTGCCGAGGCAGATGCCCGCGCCGGGCTGGCCGAGCTCGACGGCCTCGCACTCACCGCGCTTCGCAGCAGGGTGCGATCCGACCTGCTCGCCAGCCTGGTCGCGGTAGCGCTCGAGCTCGGCTGGTACGGGCAGGCCGAGCGGATGCTCGCCGAAGCCGGCACCCCGGCCGCGAACTGCCTGAGCGTCGCGCTCGCGCTTGCCAAGTCCGAGCCGGCCGCCGACCTGGCTCTCGAGCTCGAGCAGGAGCCGCCCGGGATCATCGCCCCGGGCATCTCCTGGCGGCCGCTCGCGGCGCTGGCGCATCACGCGTCGAACGACGGCGCCCGTGCTCTCGCGCTGGCTTCCGACCACCTCGAGTACGCGCAGTCTTGGGGAGGCGCCACCCAACTCGGGCGCGCCCTGCTCGTACGCGGGATCATCGATCCGGGTGCCGAGCGGCTGCGGTTCGTCCAAGACGCGTTGGCCGTCTTGGAGGACAGCTCCGCCGCACTTGACATCGCACGCGCCGCGGTGGAGTTGGGCACTGCGCTTCGCCGCGCGCGCCGCCGCCGCGACGCGCGCGAGCAGCTCGAGCGCGGCGCCGACCTGGCACATCGCTGCGGCGCCGACGTGCTCGCCGCACGTGCGCGGGCGGAGCTGGTGTCCGTTGGAGCGCGGCCGCGGCGTGCCGCATTCAGCGGGATCAGCTCGCTCACCGCCAGCGAACTGCGGGTCGCGCGGCTCGCAGCCACCGGCAAAACGAACCGCGAGATCGCCCAGGAGCTCGTCGTGAGCGTGAAGACGATCTCGGCGCAGCTCACGGCCATCTACCGCAAGCTCGACGTGCACGACCGCGCGGCACTCGCCGAGACGATGCAGGCTGAAGCCGGGCAGGCCGCGTGAGCGCCGTGTCCGAGCTGGCCGCCCGCGGTACGCGGATCGGCCGCTTCACGGTGACCATGCCCGTCGCCCAGGGCAAGAACCGGGTCGTGCTCCAAGCGCGCGACGATGACGCCTCCTTTGTCGCCATCAAGCTCGCCACCACGAACGTCGGCGATGAGCTGGTCGAGCACGAGGAGAATGTGGTTCGAACGCTCGGCGGCAAGCTGGGCGGGGTCCCCCGCTTCATCGAGTCCGGAGCCACCGAGGGGCAAAACTGGTGCGCGCTCGGCTGGACCTACGGCAGCGAGATCCGAGCGGCGGCCACGGAGCTCCGCGTACCGGGGCAGCCGGGCGGGCTGCTCTCCCTCTGTCGCCGCATCGCCCACGCTTACGCCGGCCTGCACGCCGCGGGCGCTGCCCACGGTCAGGTGCACCCGCGCCATGTGCTCGTCGACCACGACGGTGGCGTTGGCCTGCTCGACTTCTCGGTCGCGGCCGCGGGCCCGTACACCCCGCCACGAGTTCGGCTGGAGGCGCGTTTCAACATGCTCAGCGCGCCCGAACAGGCGGAGTCGCTGTTGCGGCAGGAGAAGCTACGCCTCACACCCGCCGCCGAGCAGTACTCCGTCGCGGCGCTGCTGTATCTCCTCTGCACCGGGCGGATGTACGCCCGTCTGCGGCGCGGGCGGTCGGAGCTCGCACGCGACATCCTCGACAGCGCGCCGCTGAGGTTCGCCGAGCCGTGGCCCGAGCTCGAGGCGGTTCTGGCCCGTGCGCTGAACAGGCAAGCCGCCGCGCGCTACGAGTCGATGGCCGATTTCGCCGTGGCGCTCGACGAGCTGGCTCACGGCGCCCGCACCGCCGTTCCGCCGCCGGCGCCGACGGTGCCGGAGCCGCTCGCCCATGTGCTCGAGACGTTTCGGCGTGACGCCGCCGCGGACGACGCGTTCGCCGGCCTCCGAGCCCCAACGTGCTCGGTCAACTTCGGCGCCGCGGGAATCGCTTTCGCGCTGATGCGGTTGGCCAAGGTCACTGGAGAGGCCGCCGACTTCAAGGAGGCGGAGCGCTGGCTGTCGATCGCCGAGCAGCGGCAGGCGGACGCCGACGCCTTCGAGGACGGGGACCAGCTCACGCGTGACGTCGTTGGCTACGTCTCCCCCTTCCACACTCCGAGCGGCGTGGCGGCGGTGCGGGCGTTCCTGAGCGAAGCGACGGGCGACCAGACCCGCCATCAGGCTGCCCTCGACGAATTCTTGGCCACCACCGTCGCGCCCTGCGACAACCTGGACCTCACCCTCGGGCGCTCCGCCGTTCTGCTCGTGGCGGCACTTCTGTACGCGGTCTCCGATCCAGCATGGCCCGCCACCCACAGACTCGGGACCTACGGCGACGAACTGTGCGACGAGATCTGGCACGCCGCCGAGCGCACCGCGATTCCCTACTACGGGGTCGCGCACGGCTGGGCGGGCCTCGCCTACGCCACGCTCATGTGGTCGCGCGCGCGAGCCGCCGAGCCGCATCCCCATGCGCGCGCCGTGCTGGACGTGCTGGCGACTGCGGCGGAGCCGCTCGAACGCGGCTGCTACTGGCCGCTGACCGCGCCCGAGGGCCACGCCAACGATCAGCACTGGCCAGGTTGGTGTCACGGCAACGCCGGCTACGTGTTCCTCTGGAACTTGGCCCGCGACGTCTACGGAGACGATCGCTTCGGAGAGCTGGCCGCGCGCGCGGCCTGGCTGTCGGACGTCCCCTCGGGAGCCAGCAGCCTCTGCTGCGGAAACGCCGGTCAGGCCTACGCGGCTCTCAACCAGTACCGCAGCAGCGGCGAGCAGCGTTGGCGTGCGCAGGCCTTCCGAGTGGCCGCCACCGCTGCCGCGAACGATGAGCTGGCCGGGGACGCGACAAGCCCGCTGAGCCTCTACAAGGGCCACACCGGCCTGGCCCTGCTGGCCGTCGAGCTCGAGGCGCCTGAGCGGGCCGCGATGCCGCTGTTCGAGTTCGAAACGTAGGGCGCCCCGCCCCCAAAGTTGGGGTGGGTGCGGCCGATGCGCGGCTCACGGCGCCGGTTTACGTTCTCCCGGAGCGCAGGACGAACACCAGGAGCGCGTAGAGATGACAGACGAGGAACGCCGGCGCGAAGGCGCCGAAGACGAGATTGAGGACCTGGAGGCCCCCGCCGGTTCTCAGGGCGACATCGTGGGCGGGGCGCACTGCATCAAGCCCAGCTGTGCAAGGGCCA
>DATNBJ010000427.1:0-23255 GCA_035572055.1 Thermoleophilaceae bacterium
CTGGACGTGTCGCTCACGCGCGGGATCGCGGCAGACGCCGGCCGGCGGGCGCTCGCCCGGGCGCTGACCACGTTCGGCGGCGACATCGGCGGCACCGTGATCGCCGAGGGGGTCGAGTCTTCACAGGACCTGGCCGCCCTGGCCGAGCTGCACGTGCCGTGCGCCCAGGGCTTCCACCTCGCTCGCCCCGCCCCCGCGGGCCGCGCTTCCGTGGCGCTTTGACACACTGTCGAGCGTGCTCGGCGCCGACGAGCTGCGCGGGATCGACGCCTACTGGCGGGCGGCCAACTACCTGACCGTCGGGCAGATCTACCTGCTCGACAACCCGCTCCTGCGCGAGCCGCTGAGCCGTGATCACATAAAGCCGCGGCTGCTGGGTCACTGGGGGACGTCGCCCGGCCTGAGCCTCCTGTACGTGCACATGAACCGCGCGATCCGGCAGCGCGATCTCGACGCGATCTACATCACCGGTCCGGGTCACGGCGGGCCCGCGCTCGTGGCCAACACCTGGCTCGAGGGCTCCTACACCGAGATGTACCCGGAGATCGAGCGGGACGAGGAGGGAATGCGGCGCCTGTTCCGCCAGTTCTCCTTCCCGGGCGGCGTGCCGAGCCACGTGGCGCCGGAGACGCCCGGCTCGATCCATGAGGGCGGCGAGCTGGGCTACTCGATGGTGCACGCCACCGGCGCCGTGCTCGACAACCCCGAGCTGGTCGCGCTCTGCGTGGTGGGAGACGGCGAGGCCGAGACCGGTCCGCTGGCCGCGAGCTGGCACTCCAACAAGTTCCTCACGCCGGGCCGCGACGGCGCCGTGCTGCCGGTGCTCCACCTGAACGGCTACAAGATCGCCAACCCCACGGTGCTCGCACGGATCCCGCCGGCCGAGCTCGAGAGCTTCTTCCGCGGCAACGGCTGGGACCCGCGCGTGGTGGAGGGCGACGAGCCGGACGCGGTGCACCAGGCGCTGGCCGAGACGCTCGATCGCTGCCTCGACGACATCCAGTCGATCCAGTCGAGCCCCGGCGGCGGCCGGCCGGCCTGGCCGCTGATCGTCCTGCGCACCCCGAAAGGCTGGACCGGCCCGAAGGAGGTCGACGGCGTGCCGGTCGAGGGAACCTGGCGGGCGCATCAGGTGCCGCTGCCGGGAGTGCGCGAGAACCCGGAGCACCTGCACCAGCTCGAGGCCTGGATGAAGAGCTACCGGCCCGAGGAGCTGTTCGACTCGGACGGCGCGCCGCTGGCGGAGCTCACCGATCTGGCACCCGAGGGCGACCGGCGCATGGGCGCGAACCCGCACGCCAACGGCGGCCTCCTCACCAAGCCGCTGCGGCTGCCGGACTTCCGCGACTACGGCGTGGAGGTGTCCGCCCCGGCCACGCGGTTCAGCGAGGCCACGCGCGTGCTCGGCAAGTGGCTGCGCGACGTGATCCGTGACAACCCGGACAACTTCCGCCTCATGGGCCCCGACGAGACCGCCTCGAACCGGCTCCAGGACGTGTTCGACGCGACCAACCGCGTGTGGGATGCCGAGCGCCTACCCACCGACGACCACCTGTCGCCCGACGGCCGCGTGATGGAGGTGCTCAGCGAGCACCTCTGCCAGGGCTGGCTGGAGGGCTACCTGCTCACCGGCCGGCACGGGCTGTTCAACTGCTACGAGGCGTTCATCCACATCGTCGACTCGATGTTCAACCAGCACGCCAAGTGGCTCAAGGTCACGCGCACGATCCCCTGGCGGCGCCCGATCCCCTCGCTCAACTACCTGCTCAGCTCGCACGTCTGGCGGCAGGACCACAACGGCTTCACCCACCAGGACCCGGGCTTCATCGACCACGTGGTGAACAAGAAGGCGGAGATCATTCGCGTGTATCTGCCGCCCGACGCGAACTGCCTCCTGTCGACGATGGACCACTGCCTGCGCAGCAGGCACTACGTGAACGTGGTGGTGGCCGGCAAGCAGCCGGAGCTCGACTACCTGACGATGGAGGAGGCGATCGAGCACTGCACGCGCGGGCTCGGGATCTGGGAGTGGGCGGGCACCGACGACGGCGCCGACTGCGACGTCGTGCTCGGCTGCGCCGGCGACGTCCCCACGCTCGAGACCGTGGCCGCCGCCGCGCTCCTGCGCCAGCACCTGCCCGACCTGCGCGTACGCGTGGTGAACGTGGTGGACCTGATGCGCCTGCAGGACGAGCGGGAGCACCCGCACGGCCTCTCCGACGCGCAGTTCGACGCGCTCTTCACCTCCGACAAGCAGGTGATCTTCGCCTACCACGGTTACCCCACCCTCATCCACCGGCTCACCTATCGGCGCGCGAACCACGACAACATCCACGTGCGCGGATATAAGGAGGAGGGCACCACCACCACGCCCTTCGACATGGTCATGCTCAACGACATGGACCGCTTCCACCTGGTGATGGACGTGATCGACCGGGTGCCGGGGCTCGGGGAGCGTGCCGCCGGCCTGCGACAGGAGATGAGCGACGAACGGCTCCGCCACCGTGCGTACACGCACGAGCACGGAGACGACATGGACGACGTCCGCGACTGGGTCTGGCCGTA
The DNA here is from genome assembly GCA_035572055.1 of Thermoleophilaceae bacterium. GTDB lineage: Bacteria > Actinomycetota > Thermoleophilia > Solirubrobacterales > Thermoleophilaceae > JAICJR01. The sequence continues at coordinate 2,566 of DATNBJ010000427.1, forward strand.
CTGAAGGTCCTGGTCGTCAACGCGGGCTCGAGCAGCCTGAAGCTCCGCCTGCTCGGTGAGAACGACGAGCTGCTCGGCGGCGAGGACCTGGCGGCGGCGGCCGCCAGGCCGGACCCGCTGGAGCTCGACTCGGCCATCCACCGGCTGGGCCGCGCGGACGCCGTGGGCCATCGCATCGTGCACGGCGGCACCGCGTTCACCGGCCCGGTCGTGCTCGACCTGGACGTGATCGACGAGCTCCACAAGCTCGTGGACCTCGCGCCGCTCCACCAGCCCAAGTCGCTCGCCGCCCTGGAGGCGGTGAACGAGGCGCTGCCAGGCCTGCCGGCGGTCGGCTGCTTCGACACGGCGTTCCACGCCACGCTGTCCGCCGCGGCCGCGACCTATGCCGTGCCGCGCGACTGGTGGAAGCGGCTCCATGTGCGCCGCTACGGCTTCCACGGCCTCTCCCACTGCTACGCCTCGCGGCGCGCGGCGCAGATGCTGCGGCGCACGAACGGCGACGGCTTCCGGGTGGTCACGTGCCACCTCGGCGCGGGCGCGTCGCTCGCCGCGGTGCTGAACGGCCAGTCGGTCGACACCACGATGGGCTTCACCCCGCTCGAGGGGCTCGTGATGGCCACGCGCTCCGGCAGCGTCGACCCTGGGCTGGTGCTCTGGCTGCTGGAACACGCGCGGCTCACGCCCGCGGAGCTCTCGGGCGCGCTCGAGCACGAGTCTGGCCTGATGGCGATGGCGGGAACGCCCGACATGCGCGACGTGCTGCGCCGCAGCGACAGCGACGCCCAGCTCGCGGTGGAGGTGTACCTGCACCGGCTGCGCTCGGGCATCGGCGCGATGACGGCCGCGCTGGGCGGGCTCGACGCGCTCGTCTTCACCGGCGGGGTGGGCGAGAACTCGGCGCCGATTCGCGAGCGGGCGGCCTCCGGGCTCGAATACCTCGGCGTGCGCATCAACTCCCAGATGAACGCGATGGCCGCTCCGGACGCCGACCTGAGCGCCGAGGGCGCGAGCGCGCGCACCCTCGTGGTGGCCGCGCGCGAGGACATCGAGATCGCCCGCCAGGTGCGGTCCGTTCTGGCCTAGGCGTCGAGGAGCTCGAGCAGCTTCGTGACCGTGCCCCAGTTGCGCGCGGTGCCCGGCACCTTGCGCATCGTCTTCGCCGCCAGGTCGCTCCGGCCGTAGCCGTCGGGGGTGTGCAGGTAGAGCACCTTGCCCACGACCTTGGTCTCGTCCCTGCCGTCGCGCGTCACCGCGTCCTTCGGCGGATCGTCGAGCAGGAACGAGGCATGAACCGCCTTGGGGTTCTTCTCCTTGGGAAACGGGTTCTTGTCGATGGCCTTCGCCAGCTCATCTCGCGTGAGGACGGCGACCCGGCACGAGACACCGAGCTCTCTCTCGATCGCCCTCTCGAGCTCGCGAGCGATCTTGCCGGTGTCCTTCTTGCGCGTGGAGAAGAGCAGGTTGCCCGACGCGATGTAGGTGGAGACCTCGTCGTACCCGAGCGACTCGGCCAGGTCCCGAAGCGCGGGCATGGCCACCCGCTTGTTGGGTCCGAGGTTGATCCCGCGCAGGAGAGCGACATGAGTCGGCACGAGGGCACCGTACAAAAGCACTGCCCACTGCCCACTCCCCACCGCGATCTGTTAGCTTGTCATACAACATGACATCCTTCACCCACGCGACATTCGACTGCTACGGCACGCTCATCGACTGGGAGGGCGGGATCGGCTCCTTCCTCTACGACCTCGCACTGCGCAATGACGAGGCTCCGCCCCCCGGCGCGGAGCTGCGGGAACGCTGGGAAGCGATCCAGTTCGACGTGATCGGCGGCGACTACCGGCCCTACAAGGAGGTGCTCGCCGAGAGCCTGCGCCTCTGGGCCCAGGAGCGCGGCTACCACCTGCAGGGCGATGCCGGCGAAGCGTTCGTGCGCGCGATGCGCTCCTGGCAGCCGTTCCCCGACACGACTCCCGCCCTGCGGCTCGTGCAGGCCGCCGGCATCGAGCTGATCCCGATCTCGAACACCGACCACGACATCCTCGACCACTCGGAGCGCCACATGCGCCTCCGGTTCGACGACCGCGTGACGGCGCAGGACTGCAGGGCCTACAAGCCGCGCGACACCGTGTTCGAGCAGGCGCTCGAGCGGATCGGCGTCGAGCCCGAGCGGATCCTGCACGTGGCGTTCGGCTTCAAGTACGACATCGGCCCGGCCAAGCGGGCGGGGATGCAGACCGCGTGGATCAACCGCCACGTGGAACCCCTCCCCTCCGCCGCCGACGCGCCGGACCACGAGTGGCGCGACCTCTGGGGCCTGGCCGAGCTCGTGGGCGCACGGGTCGCGCCGATCGCGGCCACCGCCTGATGGCCGCCCGCCCGCTCGAGGTCGTCTCGACGCTCGACGCGCTGACCGGCTCGCTGCGCAGGCGGCTGCTGGACGGTGAGCTCGCCCCCGGCACTGCGCTCGGCGAGGTGGACCTCGCGTCCGAGTACGGCGTGGCCCGCCCCACGGCCCGCGCGGCGATTCAGGCGCTGGTGGCCGAGGGCCTCCTGCGCCGCGAGCCGAACCGCAGCGCGCGCGTGCCGGTGCTGACCGCGGACGACGTGCGCGACCTCTTCTACGTGCGCGAGCCGCTCGAGCTGCAGGTGGTCGAGACGCTGGTGGAGCGCCGCGAGCGTCCGCCCGCGGCCGAGGAGGCGGTGCTTCGCCTGGAGCGCCTGCCGCGCAGGGCGCCCTGGGACCAGGTGGTGGAGGCCGACATGGACTTCCACGCGGCGCTGGTCGAGGCGGTCGGCAGCCCCCATCTCGAGCGGGTGTACGCGAGCCTCCAGTCGGAGATCCGCCTATGCATGGTGCAGCTGAAGCACGCCTACGACGACGTGACGAACGTCGCGGCGGAGCACCGCGACCTGCTCGAGCTCATCGCGAAGGGTCCGAAACGAGCCGCTCTGAAGATGATGAGCGAGCACATGGCGATCGCCGTGCGCGACCTGACGGACGGCTAGCGCGCCCTACTGCGACAGTCCGTCGGAGACCGGCACGTCCTCCGGCTGGATCTCATAGCCGGCCGCCTTCGCCTGGACCGCGATCATCGCGGCGAAGTCGGTGTCCGTGTAGCCCTCGTCGATCACGTTCTGGATCAGCTCGCGGCAGCGCTCGGCCAGCGGCAGCGAGGCGCCCAGCCCGGCCGCGGCCTCGAGCCCCAGGTCGAAGTCCTTGCGCAGCAGCAGCGGCGTGAACGTGGGCGTGAAGTCCAGGTTCACGAACGCAGGGGTCTTGTAGCGCGAGAACGTGGAGCCGAGCACGCTCGAGTTCATGAAGTCGAGGAAGTCGTGGCGTGAGACGCCGCCCTTCTCCGCCAGCACGGTGATCTCGGCGAGCGACTGCGCGACGATGCCGAGCAGCAGGTTGTGGCAGAGCTTGACGAGGCGCGCGCTGTCACCGTCGCCCGCGTACGTCACCCCGTCGCCGAAGAGCTCGAGGTACGGACGGGCGGTGTCGAACGCCTCGCGCGGGCCGGAGGCGACCACCGTCAGCCGTCCCGCCTTGACCACCTTGGGGTTGCCGCTCACCGGCGCGGCCAGCACGGAGGTGCCGCGCTCCGCCGCGTAGGCACGCACGCGCTCGGAGGCGTCCGCGGAAACGGTCGACGAGTCCACGAGCACGCTTGGCGCCCTGCCGTCGCTCGAGAGCACGCCCTCCTCGCCGGTGGTCACATGCAGGAAGTCGTCAGGCCCGGCCATCATCGTGAACACGATGTCCCGGTCCCCGAGCGCCGCGGGCGAGTCGACTATCTCGGCCCCCAGCTCGGCCAGCGGCTCGGCCTTCTCGCGGGTCCGGTTCCAGACGCCCACGTCGCAGCCCGCGCGCAGCAGACGCGCGGCGAGCTCGTAGCCCATGCGACCTGTCCCGATCCAGCCGATTCGCCTCTCGTCCGTCCCCATCGGAGACCAGCCTAGCAAACGATTGCAGCCGTTTTAAGTCCCTATTTAGCCTATATATCAACGCTTGACAAGAGCGACGCCGGACCGTATTTTGCAATCGTTTGCAGTCTGGCAGCCCGGAGGAGGAACACCGTGAGACGGTTCCGCGTGCAGTTGGCGTTCGGCGTCGTGGTCGTGCTGGCAGCCACACTCACCGCCTGCGGGGGTAGCGGCAGCGGCTCGAGCTCGGGCTCGAGCACGAGCAGCGCCGCGGCGAAATCCGGCAAGCCGCTGGTGATCGGCGTCTCCCTCTCCCTGACCGGCGACTTCTCCGACCCGGGGCAGGCCGCCAAGCGCGGCTACCAGCTCTGGGCTGACCAGGTGAACGCCGCCGGCGGAGTCAACGGCCGCCCGGTGAAGCTCAAGATCGTCGACGACGCGAGCAGCCCGAACCAGGTCGTCACCAATTACCAGAGCCTGATCACGCGCGACAAGGTCGACCTGGTGGTGGGCCCCTTCTCGACCCTGCTCACCGGTCCGGCCGCCACCGTGGCGCACCGCTACGGCTACGCGCTGGTCGAGCCGGCGGGTGGCGGACCGAAGGTCTTCGCGCTGAAGCTGAACAACGTCTTCTTCGTGCAGCCCGCCCCCACGCTGAACTGCGGCGATCCGTTCGTGGCCTACATCAAGACGCTGCCGGCGGCGGACCGGCCGAAGACCGCCGCCTACGCCTCGCTCGACGACCCCTTCTCCTCCCCGATCGCCGACCGGATGCAGAAGCAGTTCGAGGCGATGGGGATCAAGACGGTCTACAAGACGATCTATCCCTCGGAGACCGGCGACCTCACGCCGGTCGTCGAGAAGATCGCGGCGGCGAAGCCGGACATGGTCGTGTCAGGCACCCAGTCGCAGGACGCATACAACCAGGTGAAGGGCATGGTGCAGCTGCACTTCAACCCGAAGTTCCTGTTCATGTCCAACGGCGCGAGCTCACCGGTGGAGTTCCCCAGCAAGGTCGGCAAGAACAACGTGGAAGGGATCTTCAGCTGCGGCGACTGGTTCCCGACGTCGAAGTCGAACGGCAACGCACAGTTCGTGTCCGCCTACAACCAGAAGTACGGCGGCACCCCACTCGACATCGACTCGACCTCGGCGGAGGCCTACGCGGTGGGGCAGCTCATTCAGGCGGTGGCGAAGAAGACCGGCAAGGTCGACAACCAGACGATCATCAGCCAGCTCCACCAGGGCACCTGGCCGAGCGTGGAGGGCAACATCAGTTGGGACGCGAACGGGTCCCCGCAGGGAAGTGACATGCTGCTCCAGTGGGTGACCGGCAAGCTCCAGCCCGTGTTCCCGCCCGCGGTCGCGCTGGCCCAGCCCATCCAGCCGAAGCCCAACTGGGGCAGCGGATAGCTGTCGGGCGTCGTACGGGGGTCCGGCGTTGCACCTGCTGATTCAGGCCTGCATCCTCGGGCTGCTGGCGGGTGGCGTCTACGCGCTGATGGCCAGCGGCCTGACGCTGGCATTCGGCGTGATGAAGGTGATCAACGTGGCGCAGGGCGCGATGATCGTCGCCGGGGCGTTCCTCAGCTACACGCTCTTCACCAAGCTGCACATCGACCCGTTCGTGTCGATCGTGCTGCTCACGCCGCTCATGTTCCTGTTCGGCGTGGTGCTCCAGCTCGTGTTCATCCGGCCGCTGCGCGCGGAGGAGCGCGAAGAGCTGTCGCTGCTCGTGACCTGGGCCCTCGCGCTCGGGATCGAGGGCCTCCTCAGCGTCATCTACAAGACCAACTACCGCTCGACGATCACCAGCTATGCGGACAGGAGCTGGAGCGTGCTGGGCTATCGGCTGTCCGAGGTGCGCGTGTTCGCGTTCCTCCTGTCCGCGCTGATCATCGCCGGGCTCTACGGGCTGCTCACCCGCACGGAGTTCGGCCGCTCCGTGAGGGCCACGGTGCAGAACCCCACGTCGGCGCGGCTGCTCGGGGTGAACGTCGAGCGCGTGTCCGCTTTCGGCTTCGGGCTGAGCCTGGCCACCGCCACGGCGGCCGGCGCGGTGTTCGGGATGATCCAGCCGTTCAACCCGGGCAGCCATTACGACCTGATCTCGCGGCTGCTCTCGATCATCGTGCTGGGCGGACTGGGCAGCCTGGGCGGGGCCATCATCGCGGCGCTGTTCATGGGCGTGGCCGAGGCGGTGTTCTCGGCCGAGATCTCCCCCACCTGGTCGTCGTTCACGTTCTTCATCGTGCTGATCGCGATCCTTCTGCTCCGGCCACAGGGGCTCTTCGGCTCCACCGAGCGAGGGGCGCTGTGAGCCGGTTGACCAGAGCCGGGCTCGTGCGCGCCACGGTGGTGTTCGGCGCGCTCACCGCGTTCCCGTTCGTGTTCTCCGCCCAGTGGGTGGTGAACATCGCGCTGTTCACGCTGATGTACGCGGGCCTGGCGACCTCGTGGAACCTGCTCGGCGGCTACTCGGGCTACCTCTCGCTGGGCCACGCGGCCTTCTTCGGGATCGGCGCCTACGCGATGGCGATCCGCTTCACGCACGTGGGCATCGGCGCCGGCTACAAGCCATTCCTCGTGCTGCCGCTCGTCGGGATCGCGGTGGCCATCGTGTCGCTGCCGATCGGCTGGATCGCCCTGCGGGTGCGCGCGGCCACGTTCGCGATCGTCACGCTCACGCTGCTGTTCGTAGTGCAGCAGCTCGCTTTCAACCTGCACCACCTCACCGGCGGCTCGCAGGGCCTGGCGATTCCGCCGCCCACGTTCCCTGCATCGACCTTCGACAACCCCTTCTACTTCGCGATGGAGGGCGCCTTCGCGCTCGCGCTCCTGATCTGCTGGTGGGTCCGCGACTCGAAGCTCGGGCTGATGCTGTTCGCGATCCGCGACGACGAGGACCGCGCGCAGGGTGTCGGCGTGCGCACCACCGGCGTGAAGCTGATCGCCTTCGCGGTGAGCGTGGGGCTCACCGGCATGATCGGCGCGATCTGGGCCTACTACATCGGCTTCATCTACCCGCAGTTCGCGGTCGACCCGCTGGTGACGATCGGCGCAGTGCTGATGACGTTCCTCGGCGGCAAGGGCACGCTCTGGGGTCCCGCGCTCGGCGCCTTCATCCTCGTGCCGCTGCAGCAGTACCTCGCGTACAAGCTCGGGGCCAGCGAGCTGTACCTGCTCGGCTACTCGGCCGTGTTCCTGGTGATCATGCTGCTGCTCCCGCGGGGGATCATCCCGTCGCTGAAGGACCGGCTCGCGCGGCGGCAGGCGGCGGCCGGCCCGCCCGGCGCGGTGACCGGGGCCGTGCCCACGCCGACACAGGGGGTGCCGGCGTGAGCGCGCTGCTCAGCGTGGAGGGGCTGCGGAAGCACTTCGGCGGCGTGGCGGCCGTGAATGACTGCTCGCTCGAGGTCCGGGAGGGCACGGTCACCGCGCTGATCGGGCCGAACGGCTCGGGCAAGACCACTGCCTTCAACCTCATCACCGGGTATCTGCGCGCGGATGGCGGGCTGGTGAGGTTCGCGGGACGCGACTTCCCGCACCCGGACCCCACCCGGCTCTACCGCGCCGGCCTCACGCGCACCTTCCAGCAGGCGCGCGTGTTCCCCCAGCTCACGCTGCTCGAGAACCTCACGGTGGCGATCAGCCAGCCCTGGCGGACGCTGCTCGGCCGGGCGCTCGGCCGCGAGGATCGCGAGCGCTCGCGCGAGCTGCTCGAGGAGTTCGGCCTCGCACGCCTCGCCGACAGCAGGGCCGGCGACCTGTCGTTCGGCCAGCGGAAGCTGCTCGAGTTCGCCACGGTGCTGATGGGCCGCCCCCGGCTGGTGCTGCTCGACGAGCCCACCGCCGGCGTGAACCCGGTGATGGTCGAGCGCATCGAGCAGCACGTGCGCGACCTGCACGCCCGCGGCCTCACCTTCCTGATCGTGGAGCACGACATGAACCTGGTCATGCGCCTGTGCGATCCGGTGATCGTGCTCGACGGCGGGCGGCCGATCAAGCAGGGCGCGCCGGCCGAGGTGCAGCAGGATCCGGCCGTGCTCGACGCCTACCTGGGGTCGTGAGATGACCTCGCTGACGCTCGAGGGCGTGGTGGCGGGCTACGGGCAGGGCGACATCCTGCGCGGAGTGGACCTGGAGGTGCCGGCGGGAGCGGTCACGTGCGTGATCGGGCCGAACGGCGCGGGCAAGTCCACCATCCTGCGCGCGGTCTCCGGCCTTCTGCGCCCGCGCAGCGGCACGATCTCGCTGGACGGCGAGGGCCTCGAGTCGCTCGGCCCGCGCGAGGTGCTGGAGCGCGGCGTGGTCCACGTGCCCCAGGAGCGCAGCCTGTTCCCGCAGATGACCGTCTGGGAGAACGTGCTGATGGGCGCCCACGTGATGGGCGACCGCTCCTACGCGCGGCGCCGCATCGACGAGGTGGCCGAGCGCTTCCCGATCGTTCGCGAGCGCAGGCACAGCAAGGCCGGCTCGCTCTCGGGCGGCGAGCAGAAGCTCGTGGAGCTGGCGCGAGCGCTGATGCTGGACCCGCGTCTGATCCTGCTCGACGAGCCGTCGATGGGACTCGCGCCGAAGGCGCGGCACACCGTGTTCGAGACGATCGGCCGGATGAACGAGGACGGCCGCACGGTCCTGCTGGTGGAGCAGAACGCGCGCGCGGGTCTGGCGATCGCCCAGCACGGCGCGGTGATGGACGCGGGCGTGGTGAAGTTGCGCGGGCCGGGCAGCGCGCTGCTCGACGACCCGCGCGTCGGCGCCCTCTACCTCGGCGCGCCGCCCGACCGCTCTGCGGCGGCCGCGGGAATCGCGCCGGGCTCGCACGGATAATCGGGCGACATGCCCAGCGTGAAGCTGAGTGACGTGGCCGAGCGCGCCGGGGTGCACCCGGCCACCGTCTCGCGGGCACTCAGCGACAGCACGAGCCACATGGTCAACGCCGCGACGCGCGAGCGCGTGGTGGCGGTAGCTCAGGAGCTGGGCTACCGCCCGAACCCGATCGCCCGCAGCCTCAAGACCAACCGCTCGTTCACCGTCGCGGTGCTGGTGCCCGACATCACCAATCCGCTGTTCCCGCCGATGGTGCGCGGCATCGAGGACGCGCTCGGGCCGGCCGGCTTCACCGCGCTCGTGGCGAACACCGAGAACGACGAGGAGCGCGCGCGAACCGCGCTCGAGAGCATGCGCGCCCGCCAGGTGGACGGCTGCATCGCCGCTACGGCCACGCGCGACGACGGCGTGCTCGCGCAGGCCGCCGCGGAGCTGTCGCTGGTGCTGATCAACCGCCGCATCGCGAGCCACGCCGTGCCCGCCGTCGTGGCCGACGACCGCAGCGGGATCCGCCAGGCCGTGGAGCACCTCGCCGCGCTCGGGCACGAGCGGATCGCGCACGCGGCCGGCCCCCAGTGGGCATCCACCGGCGCACTCAGGCACGCGGCCTTCCTGGAGACGCTCGCGGCCGTCGGCCTCCGGCCCGACGAGAGCCTGATCCGCTTTGCCGACGCTTTCACCGAGGAGCAGGGCGCCCGGGCGCTGAACGACCTGCTGGATGCCGGCGCCGAGTTCACGGCCCTCGTGGCGGGCAACGACCTGATGGCGCTCGGCTGCTACGACGCGCTGGCCGAGCGTGGGCTGCGCTGCCCGGATGACATCTCGATCGTCGGCTTCAACGACATGCCGTTCGCCGACAAGTTCAATCCGCCGCTCACAACGGTTCGCATCCCCCACTACGAGATGGGTCTGCGCGCGGCCGAGCTGCTGCTCGAGCGAATAGCCGAGGACGGCGGCGCGCCGGCCGGCGACGTGGTGCTCCCAGTGCAGCTCGTGCAGCGTGCGTCTACTGCGCCGGCGCCGGGGCGCCGTCGCTAGTCACCGGGTCCGCGAACGGCGAGCGGTTCAGGTTCGATTGGGTCTCGCGCACGCCGGGGAGCTGACCGCGTGACGTGTAGTAGTGCTCGCGGCCCGCGATCATCAGCTCCTCGGCGGGGAAGCGCGTGATCACCTCGCAGCCGTCGGCCGTCACCACGAGCTGCTCCTCGATCCGCGCCGCCGACCAGCCGTCGGCAGCCGGCCAGAACGTCTCGAGCGCGAAGACCATTCCCTCCTCGATCGTCTCGGGGTGGTCGAGCGACACGAGGCGGCTGATGATCGGCTTCTCCCAGATCGACAGCCCGACGCCGTGGCCGAACTGGAGCGCGAACGCGGCCTCCTCGTTGGGGAAGCCGAACTCCTCGGCCCGCGGCCAGACGCTCGCCACCTCGGCGGTGGTCACGCCAGGGCGCACCAGCGCGATGGCGCGGTCGAGCAGGTCGCGGCAGCGCGCGTAGGCATCCACTAGCGCGGGCGACGCGCTGCCCACCGCGAACGTTCGGTAGTAACACGTGCGGTAGCCGAGGTGCGAGTGCAGGATGTCGAAGTACGCCGGGTCGCCCGGGCGGAGCGCGCGGTCGCTGTAGACGTGCGGGTGCGGGCTGCAGCGCTCGCCGGAGATCGCGTTGACGCCCTCCACGTGCTCGGAGCCCATGTCGTAGAGCTTCTTGCTCACGATCCCCACGCACTCGTTCTCGCGCAGGCCGGGCGCCAGCTTCTTGTACAGCTCCTCGTAGGCCGAGTCGACCATCATGCAGGCGGTGTCGAGCAGCGTGATCTCGTCGGCCGTCTTGATCACTCGTGCGCGCTGCATCAGCTGCTGACCGTCGGCGATCTCGATGCCCGCTCGCTGAAGGGCGAACCACACGGGCGGCTCGATCACGTCGACGCCGAGGGGCTCGCCCAGCAGGCCGCGCGCCTCCAGCTCGCGGCGCACCTTCTCGGCCACGTCCTCGGCGCGCCCGCTCTCGGGCGACATCGCGCCGCGCATCGTGGAGATCCCGGCCGGCGAGCGGCCTTCGAGCCACGGGCAGTACCTGTCGTGGTGCCGCGCGGCGGAGCCGAAGTCCCACACGATCGGCTCCGCGCCGCGCATGAGCAGCGCGAAGCGGGCGAGCTTGTCCATCGCCCACGTGCCGATGTGGGTCGCGGTGATGTAGCGGATGTTCGCCATGTCGAAGCACAAGAGCGCGCCGAGCTCCGACTCCTCGAGCAGTGTCTTCACGCGCGCGAGCCGTTCGCGGCGCAGGCGGTCCACGTCCACCCGCTGCTCCCAGTCCACCGTGTTCAGGCCGAACGTGCTGCCCATCCTGCAAACGTTTGCAGCCGGTGGCGAAAGAGTCAAACGGGGGACGGCCGCCGCTGTGCGGCTAGCGCCCCTTCCACTCCGGCGCCCGCTTCTCCGCGAACGCCGTGGCGCCCTCGCGGGCGTCCTCGGAGGCGAAGACCGGCCCCGAGATCTCGTCGTTGAGCTGCCAGGCGTCCGGCTCGTCGATCGACTGCGCGAGGGACACGAGGCGCTTCGAGGCCGCCAGCGCGAGCGGCGCGTTGGCGGCGATCGTCTCGGCGAGCGACAAGGCCTCGTCCAGTGCCGTTCCCGGCTCGACGGCGCGGTTCACGAGCCCGAGCTCATAGGCGCGCGCGCCGTCGATGAAGTCGCCGGTCAGGGCCATCTCCATCGCCAGGTGGTACGGCACGCGGCGTGGGAGGCGAAGCAGCGCGCCGCCGGCGGCCACCAGGCCGCGCTTCACCTCGGCGATCCCCAGCCGCGCGTCGCTGGAGGAGACGATCAGGTCGCACGACAGCGCGATCTCGAGCCCGCCCGCCACCGCGAACCCCTCGACCGCGGCGATCAGCGGCTTCTCCGCCGCCCGCCGGGTGATCCCCGCGAAGCCGCGGTCGCCCACCCACGGGCGCTCGCCCGTGACGAACGCCTTCAGGTCCATGCCAGAGGAGAAGCCCTTGCCCGCGCCCGTCAAAACGCCGGCCCGCAACTCCGGGTCCGCGTCCAGCGCATCGAGCGCATCCGCGAGTCCCTGCGCCAGCGCGGCGTTCACCGCGTTGCGCGCGTCGGGGCGGTTCAGCGTCACGAGCAGGACGTGCCCGCGACGCTCCTGGAGGACCGGGTCGTCGCTCATCGCGCCCGGAAGCCTGCCACAGCGGGCGCGACTACGCCGCGATCGCCTCGCGCGCCCGCGTGACCAGCTGCAGGGTGTCCAGGACCTCCTGCAGCTCCATGCGGAGGTTCTCGTCGCGGAGGCCGCCGTCCGCGTCGAAGCGCTCGGGCGCATGCCCGAGGGCGAGGTCGGCGTCCACGACGCGCGCGCCGGTGGCGCCGAGAACCTTGCGCAGCTCGGCCTGAGCCCACACGGCACCGAAGGCGCCGCTGCTGGCTCCGACGACGGCAACCGGCTTGTTGAGGAAAACTCCGGAGCCCGCCGGGCGCGACGCCCAGTCGATGGCGTTCTTCAGCGCGCCCGGAATCGAGTGGTTGTACTCCGGGGTGGCGAAGAGCAGCGCGTCGGCGCCGGCGATCGCGGCGCGCAGTCTCGCCACGGCCGCCGGCGCGTCAGCGCCATCGTCGTCCTCGTCGTACGGGGGGACGTCCTTCAGGCCGTCCCAGATCTCCACCTCCACGTCGGCGGGGAACAGGTCCACCGCCGCGCGCAGCAGCTTGCTGTTGTGTGAATCGGCTCGGAGGCTTCCCGAGATCGCGAGGACCTTCATCGATTACTCCTTCGCGAACGCGAGCTCGGCGGTGATGGTCACCGCGTTGGCCAGCGCCTGCTTGCCGCCGGAGAGCGGCGCGTTCCAGTTGATGCCGAAGTTCGTGCGGTCCACCTCAGCCTCGAGATTCAGGCTGATGCGCTCCGCGCCGTTGTACTCGGTGGTGTCGCTCACCGTGCCGCGGGCGATGACCGGAAGGGTGGTGCCCTTGATGGTCAGGTCGCCGGTGACGGTGATCTCCTGCCCGGATACGCTGACGTCCGTGGAGTTGAACGTGATCTGCGGCGTGCGCTCCGCGTCGAAGAAGTCCGGCGACTGAAGATGGCCGCTCAGGTTCTCCTCCTGGACCTTCACTCCGGAGACCGGAGCGGATCCCGTCAGGCTCGCGCTACCGTCCTCGCCCACCACAAGCCTGGCGTCGACCGGCGAGAAGCTGCCGCGGAACGTTCCGGCGATGTACTTCACCGCGAACCCCGCGTACGTATGAACTGGATCGAGATTCCACGTCCCGGCGGGAAGGGCACCCCGAGTTGTCTCTGTCGTGCTCAATTCAAAACCCCCTTGAGATCGAGCTATATAGTTGACTCGTCAACCATCTTAGCGACTGATACGTGAGTAGTCAACTATTGAGAGATCAAGAGAGTAGCGCCCTCGAGATGTGGGTGCGGCTCCTGCGTGGCCACGCCGCGCTGCGGCGCATCGTGAGCGCCCAGCTGCAGGGCGATCACGGGCTCAGCGTGAACGACTACGAGACCCTGCTCCTCCTCTCCCGCGCCGACGACGGGCAGCTGCGCCGGGTCGACCTGGCCGAGGGGCTCCAGCTCACGCCCTCCGGGATCACCCGGCTGCTCGACGGGCTCGAGGAGCTCGGCCTCGTCTGCAAGGGCGTGTGCCCGGGCGACGCGCGCGTGAGCTACGCGGTGATCACCGACGCCGGCCGCAAGCGGCTGAGGGAGGCATCGGCCAGCCACACCGCCGCGATCCGCACGATCTGCGAGGAGCGCTACTCGGAGGTCGAGCTGAAGCAGCTCTCCGAGCTTCTGGCCCGCCTTCCGGGCGCCGACAGCGGCAGCACGGAGGAGTGCTCGCCGGGCGATTAGCGCCCTGGATCGGCGAGACTGTCCGGCGTCTGGCCCCGAGGAGAGGAGCAAGCAGATGCGGATTCGCGCCGCCGTGCTGGAGGAGTTCGGGTCGCCGCTGGCGGTCCAGGAGGTCGACCTGGGCGCCCCGAAGGCGGGCGAGGCGCTGGTCAGGCTCGAGGCCTGCGGCATCTGCCACACCGACATGTACACGGCCTCCGGCGCCGACCCGTCCGGCTACTCGCCAACCGTGCTCGGCCACGAGGGCGCCGGCGTGGTGGAGGCGGTCGGCGACGACGTGAAGGACCTCGCCGTGGGCGACCACGTGGTCACGCTCTTCTCTCCCCAGTGCCGCGAGTGCGTGCACTGCAGGAGCCCCAAGACCAACCTGTGCATGGCGATCCGCGAGGAGCAGAACCGCGGCTACCTGCCCGACGGCACCACACGCCTCTCCCGCGGCAGTGAGCCGATCCGCCACTTCATGGGCACGAGCACGTTCGCCGAGGCCACGGTGATGCCGGAGATCGCGCTGGCGAAGGTCTCGAAGGACGCCCCGCTCGACCGTGCCTGCCTGTTCGCGTGCGGGCTCTCCACCGGTCTCGGCGCCGCGATGTACACCGCGAAGGTCGAGCCCGGCTCCACGTGCGTGGTTTTCGGCGCGGGCATGGTCGGCCTCGGCGCCGTGGCCGGCTGCCGCCTCCAGGGCGCCGAGCGGATCATCGTGGTCGACCTCTCCGACGACCGTCTCGAGCTGGCGCGCGGCCAGGGTGCCACCGACCTCTGGAAGGGCGGCGACGACGTGGTGCAGCGCGTGCTCGACGAGACCGGCGGCTTCGGAGCCGACTACACCTTCGAGGCCACCGGCCTCGTGTCCGTGATGGGCCAGGCCGTGGAGGCGGCGCGCATGGGCTGGGGCCTCTGCACCGTGATCGGCGTGGCGGGCAAGGGCGAGAAGCTCGAGGTGATCCCCCGCTTCCTCATCACCGGCCGTCGCATCTGCGGCTCATCGTTCGGCGGCGTGAAGGGACGCGATCAGGTGCCCCAGCTCGTGGACCGCTGGCTGGCGGGCGACATCGACGTGGACCCGTTCGTCTCCCACCGGATCAAGCTCGACGACGTGAACAGGGGCTTCGACCTGATGCACGCCCAGGACGGCATCAGGACCGTGATCGAGTACTGATCAGTAGGTGTACGGCGGGTAGGGCGCGGGCGGCATCGGGGCCGGCGGCGGCGACTGCTGGGTCGTGCCCGACTTCACCGGGAACGAGAACCACGTGCCGCCGAAGGTCTTGATGTTCTGCCCGTTCACCTGGTGGGCGGCGGAGTCGCCGCTGTAGGTGTAGAGCGGCTTGCCGCCGAGCGTCACCTGCCAGCGCTTGCCGCGCTTCAGGTAGCCGATCTTGCCCTTGATTCCCTGGGGGAGCTTGACCCTGGTCGACTTCGACTTCACGGTCAGCGCCGGCCAGAACTGGAGGCAGTCGGTCTTGCAGAGGATGTGGTGCGCGGTCTCCGGCTTGAGGCGATAGAGGGTCCGGCCGTTCGGGGCGGCCAGCACGTTCGTGCTCATCCCCGTGGCGCTCTCCGATTTGAGCTTGATCGATCTGGACGATGCCGATGCCGCCTGAGCGGTTACGGCGGAGCTTGATACGAGGACAGCGGCGATCGCTATGAGGGAAGTTCGGCTCATGCGATCTACGACGCCGCGCGGCAGCTATTTCTTCCGCAGGCGGCGCAAGCCGCGCTGCCACATCGAGCGGAGCCCGATCGTGAACGCCAGCAGGCCGACGGGAGCAAACGAGAACACCGTTTCCTCCACGGGAATTCCGGCCACGTGGGCGAATACCACCAAGGCATCGGCGATTATGACGGCCCGGCGTAGACTCGCCTAGAAGAGCTCGCGCAGCTCGGATCCCATGGAAATGGTCACTAGAAGGGGACCGGCGACAGTCGAGGAGGTCGATGAGGCGCTCATAGAGAGCGTCTGCTCACGGCTCCGCGAGAAGCTGTCCGCCGAGGACGCGCCCGACGCGGAGGCGTTCGCGCGCCAGTACTACCGCTGGGTCGCGCCCGACGACATGACCGAGCGGACCGAGCTCGACGCCTACGGGGCGGCCCTCTCCCACTTCCAGTTCGCCCGCGTGCGCCAGCCGGGCGAGACGAAGGTCCGGCTCTACAACCCACACTTCGACAGCGACGGCTGGGAGTCCACGCACACCGCGATCGAGATCGTGACCGACGACATGCCGTTCCTCCTCGATTCGGTGGGCATGGAGCTGAACCGGCGCGGCTACGGCATCCACCTGCTCGTGCACCCGGTGATGCGGGTGCGGCGGGGCGGCGGCGGCCAGCTCACGGAGGTGCTCCCTCCCCACTCCGAGGCCGTGGAGGGCGGCATCGCCGAGTCGGTGATCCACGTGGAGGTGGACCGCCAGACCGATCCCGAGCGCCTCGAGGCGCTGCGCGAGCACCTGCTGCACGTGATCGGCGAGGTGCGCGCGGTGGTGGAGGACTGGCAGTCCATGCGCGAGCGGGCTCTCGAGCTCGCCGCGGAGGCCGGCAGGGCGACAACCCCGGTGGAGGCGGACGCGGAGGCAAAGGCGTTCCTCGAGTGGCTGGCGGACGACAACTTCACGTTCCTCGGCTTCCGCGACTACGAGCTCACCGACGAGAACGGCGAGGTGCGGATCGCCGACATCGAGGGCACCGGCCTCGGCATCCTCCGCCAGGAGGGCGGTGGCCGCAGCAGCTCGCGGCGCTTCGACAAGCTGCCAGCGGGAGTTCGGGCCCTCGCGCTCGCGCCGTACCTGCTGAACGTGACGAAGGCGAACTCGCGCGCCACGGTGCACCGCCCCGCGTTCCTCGACTACGTGGGCGTGAAGCGCTTCGACGACACCGGCCGGGTGATCGGCGAACGGCGCTTCCTCGGCCTCTACACGCACAAGGCCTACCGCGCCCACCCGAGCGAGATCCCGCTGGTGCGGCGCAAGTACGAGGCGGTTCTGGCGCGCGCGGACTTCCCGCCGGAGAGCCACAACTACAAGGCGCTCGTGGAGATCCTCGAGACCCACCCGCGCGACGAGCTGTTCCAGACCCCGGTCGGCGAGCTGTTCGACATCGCCATGGGGATCCTGCACCTGGGCGAGCGCCAGCGCCTGCGCCTGTTCGTGCGGCGCGATCCCTTTGGCCGCTTCCTCTCCTGCCTCGTCTTCATCCCGCGCGACCGCTTCAACACGGAGAACCGGCGCCGGATCGAGCGGATCCTCCAGGACTCGTTCGGCGCGCACGCGATCGACTACTCCACGCGCGTGTCCGAGTCGGTGCTGGTGCGGCTCCACTACATGGTCTACACGGAGCCGGCGCTCGTGCGCGACTTCGACCCGCGCGAGGTGGAGCTGATGCTGCTGGCCGCCACCCGCTCGTGGCAGGACGACCTCGAGGCCGCGCTGATGGGCGAGTACGGCGAGGAGCGCGGCAAGGAGCTGTTCTACCGCTACAGCGACGCGTTCCCGCCCGGCTACCGCGCCGACTGGATCGCGCGCTCGGCGCTCTCTGACATCGAGCACCTCGAGCGGCTCCAGGTGCCGGACGGGCTGTCGATGAGCCTCTACCGCCCGCTCGAGACCCCGTCGCTGGTCCGGGCCAAGCTGTACCGCTCGGGCGGCGCGCTCGCGCTCTCGGACATGGTCCCGATGTTCGAGAACATGGGCGTGGAGGTGGCCGACGAGCGGCCCTACGAAGTCACCCTCCACGACGGCACGCTCTACTGGATCTACGACTTCGGCCTGACCTACACGGGCACTGGGCAGTCCACCACCGAGGAGCTGCGCCAGCGCTTCCAGGAGGCCTTCATCCACGTCTGGCACGGCGACGTGGAGAACGACGGCTACAACCGCCTCGTCATCGCCGCGGAGCTCACGTGGCGCCAGATCACGGTGCTGCGGGCGGTGGCGCGCTACCTGCGCCAGGCCGGCACCACCTTCAGCGACACCTACGTGGAGCGGGCGCTGGTGGCCCATTCCGACATCGCGCATCTGCTGATCCGGCTGTTCGAGTCGCGCTTCGATCCCGATCGCGGCGACGGCGAGCAGGCCCACCGGCTGCTGCGCGAGATCGTGCTCGCGATCGACGGCGTGGAGAGCCTCGACGAGGACCGCATCCTGCGGAACTTCCTCGCCGTGATCCAGTCGATGCTGCGCACGAACTACTTCCAGCCGGACGCGGACGGCCGGCCGAAGCTCTACCTCTCCTTCAAGCTCGACCCGTCACAGCTCCCGCTGCTGCCCGAGCCGCGGCCGCAGTTCGAGATCTTCGTGTACTCGCCGCGCACCGAGGCCGTGCACCTGCGCGGCGGCCGGGTGGCGCGCGGCGGCATCCGCTGGTCGGACCGCCGCGAGGACTTCCGCACCGAGGTGCTCGGCCTGATGAAGGCGCAGATGGTGAAGAACGCGGTGATCGTGCCCGTGGGCGCCAAGGGTGGCTTCGTGGTGAAGCGCCCGCCGCCGGGCGGCGACCGCGAGGCGCTGGCCGCCGAGGTGGTGGCCTGTTACAGCACGTTCATCCAGGCGATGCTCGACCTGACCGACAACATCGTCGCCGGTGAGATCGAGCCGCCGCCGCAAGTGGTGCGCTACGACGGCGACGACCCCTACCTCGTCGTGGCGGCCGACAAGGGCACGGCCACGTTCTCGGACGTGGCGAACGAGATCTCGAAGGCGCACTCGTTCTGGCTGGGGGACGCGTTCGCCTCGGGCGGCTCGTCGGGCTACGACCACAAGAAGATGGGCATCACGGCCCGCGGCGCGTGGGAGTCGGTGAAGCGGCACTTCCGCGAGATGGGGCGCGACATCCAGTCCGAGGACTTCACCGCCGTGGGGATCGGCGACATGTCGGGCGACGTGTTCGGCAACGGCATGCTGCTCTCGGAGCACACGCGCCTCGTCGCCGCCTTCAACCACCGGCACATCTTCATCGACCCCGACCCGAATCCGGAGACGAGCTTCGCGGAGCGCCGGCGGCTGTTCGAGCTGCCCCGCTCGTCCTGGTCGGACTACGACGCCACGAAGATCTCCGAGGGCGGCGGTGTCTACGCGCGCGAGGCCAAGTCGATCGCGCTGTCCCCGCAGGCGCAGGAGGCGCTCGGGATCAGCGACGCCCGGCTGACGCCGAACGAGGTGATCCGCGCGCTGCTGCGGGCGGAGGTGGACCTGCTCTGGAACGGCGGCATCGGCACCTACGTGAAGGCCACCGACGAGACCCATGCCGACGCCGGCGACAAGACCAACGACGGCGTGCGCGTGAGCGCCGGCGAGCTGCGCTGCCAGGTGGTCGGCGAGGGCGGCAACCTCGGCATGACCCAGCGCGCGCGCATCGAGTACGCCCGCGCCGGCGGCCGGATCAACACCGACGCGATCGACAACTCCGCCGGGGTGGACTGCTCGGACCACGAGGTCAACATCAAGGTGCTGCTGGACGCCGTGTGCCACGACGGCGACCTCACGCTCAAGCAGCGCGACGCGCTGCTCGCGGAGATGACCGAGGACGTGGCGAATCTCGTGTTGAAGGACAACTACGAGCAGACGGAGACGCTGAGCATGTCCGAGGCGCAGGCCGCCGGCATGCTCGACGTGCACGCCCGGATCATTCGCAGCCTCGAGCAGGCGGGCAAGCTCGACCGGGCGATCGAGTTCCTCCCGAGCGACGACGCGATCGCCGAGCGCAAGCGCGAGCACCGCGGCCTCACGCGACCGGAGCTCGCCACGCTGCTCGCCTACACGAAGATCGACCTCTTCTCGGAGCTGCTCGACTCCGACGTGCCGGAGGACCCGTACCTCTCGGCCGAGTTGGAGGCCTACTTCCCCGCGCCCCTGCCGGAGCGCTACGCGGAGCAGATGCGCTCGCACCGGCTGCGGCGCGAGATCACGGCCACGCAGGTGGTGAACAACACGCTGCACGGGGCGGGCACGACGTTCGTGTTCCGCCTCCACGAGGAGACCGGTGCGCCCGCGTCGGACATCGCGCGCGCGTACACGGTCGCGCGCGAGGTCTTCGGGATGCGCTCCCAGTGGGCGGAGATCGAGGCGCTCGACAACACGATGCCCGCCGAGACCCAGGTGCAGATGCTGCTCGAGGGCCGCAGGCTGGTGGAGCGCGGCGCGCGCTGGCTGTTGCGCAACCGCCGCCGGCCGCTCGACATCGCGGCCACGGTCGAGTACTTCGCCCCCGGGGCGGCCATCCTCTACGAGGACATCACCGATCTGCTGGCGGCGTCCGACGTGGAGCCGCTGGCGCTGCGCGCCTACGAGCTGCACGAGGCCGGCGCACCCCTCGAGCTGACCACGCGCGTGGCCGGGCTCAGCACGATGTTCTCGACCTTCGACATCGTGGACGTGTCCGCGAGCACCGGGCTCGACATCCGCACCGTGGCCCGCATCCACTTCCTGCTCGGCAGCCGCCTGGAGCTGCACTGGCTGCGCGATCAGATCGTGGCGCTGCCGCGCGACGACCGCTGGAAGGCGCTGGCACGCGCCGCGCTGCGAGACGACCTCTACGGACTGCACCGCGAGCTGACCACCGAGGTGCTGCGCGACACCTCCGCGGGCGGCGACGTCGACGCGCGCGTGGACAGCTGGATCTCGGCGAACCCGGCGGCCGAGCGCTGCCTCCAGACGCTGGCCGACATCCGCGTGGGCCGCGTGTACGACCTCACCACGCTGCCCGTGGCGGTGCGCGAGGTGCGCAACCTGCTCCAGGCTCCGGCGCCCGCCGCGCTCGAGTAGTCCGCCCCGCTACGCCGAGCTGAGCGTGTAGGCGCCCGGATCGAGCTTCGCGGTCCGGCGGCGGTAGGCGGCGAACACCCACGGCCACTGGTTCGGGTCGTTGCCGTTCTCGTCCACGTACCAGTTGGTGCAGCCGGTGTGCCAGACGGTGCGCGCCAGCGCCTCGCGCAGCTCGCGGTCGAACGCCTCGGCGGCGGCGCGGGTCACCTCGACCCGCTGAGCGTCGCGCCTCTCCAGCTCCTCGAGCGCCGAGATCACGTGGTTCACGCCGGCCTCGATCGCATAGATCACCGAGGTGGCGCCGCCGTTC
>DATNBJ010000428.1:0-3373 GCA_035572055.1 Thermoleophilaceae bacterium
CTTC
Source organism: Thermoleophilaceae bacterium (assembly GCA_035572055.1). Taxonomy (GTDB): domain Bacteria; phylum Actinomycetota; class Thermoleophilia; order Solirubrobacterales; family Thermoleophilaceae; genus JAICJR01. Next base: position 5 of record DATNBJ010000428.1, read on the forward strand.
ACTGGCCGGACGCCTCGAGGCGCTCGAGGGTGAGATGCAGGCGCCCGGCTTCTGGGACGACCAGGAGCGGGCCGCGAAGGTGTCGGCCGAGCACGCGAGTGTCCAGCGCAAGCTGAACGCGTACCGCGAGCTCGAGTCGGAGCTCGACGACATCGAGGCGCTCGAGGAGCTGGCCGAGGAGGACGACTCGATCACCGGCGAGCTCGACGAGCAGCGCGACGCGTTCGCCGCGAAGCTGGCCGAGCTCGAGGAGGAGCGCCTGTTCTCCGGCCGCTACGACGCGGGCGACGCGGTGGTGTCCGTGCACGCCGGCAGCGGCGGCACCGACTCGCAGGACTGGGCGGAGATGCTGTTGCGCATGGAGATGCGCTGGGCCGAGCGGCGCGGCTTCAAGGTGGAGCTGGTCGAGGCGAGCGCGGGGGAGGAGGCCGGCATCAAGTCGGCCACGTTCATCGCGCACGGCGAGAACGCGTACGGGCTGTTCTCCGCCGAGAAGGGCGTGCACCGGCTGGTGCGGATCTCGCCGTTCGATGCATCCGCACGCCGCCACACCTCATTCGCGCTGGTGGAGGTGTCGCCGCTCGTGGACGAGGCGGTGGAGGTGGAGATCAACGACGACGACCTCCAGATAGACACGTACCGCGCGTCGGGCGCGGGCGGCCAGCACGTGAACAAGACCGACTCGGCGGTGCGGATCACGCACAGGCCGACGGGCATCGTGGTGCAGTGCCAGAACGAGCGCTCGCAGTCCTCGAACAAGGCGACCGCGATGAACATGCTGCGCTCGCGGCTGCTCGAGCTCGAGGAGCAGAAGCGGCGCGAGGAGATCGCGCGCGAGAAGGGCGAGGCGCAGGACGTGAGCTGGGGCTCCCAGATCCGCTCCTACGTGCTCCAGCCCTACACGATGGTCAAGGACCACCGGACGAACTTCGAGATGGGCGACGCCCAGCGCGTGCTCGACGGCGACCTCGACGGGTTCGTGCGCGCGGAGCTGCTGCGGCGCGCGGGGATGGACTCGAACGGGGGCGCCGCCTAGTGGCGCGCTACATGGTGGTCGAGACGTTCACGCAGGGACCCGAGCCGATCTACGAGCGGCTCGCCGAGCGCGGCCGCATGATGCCCGAAGGGCTCCAGTACGTGGACAGCTGGATCGACGAGACCGACCGCAGACGCTGCTTCCAGCTCATGGAGACCGGCGACCCGTCGCTGTTCGACCAGTGGACCTCGAACTGGGACGACATCATGGAGTTCGAGGTCGTGCCGGTGATCGGCTCGGCCGAGGCCGCCGAGCGCAGTAGCCGCTGACGCCGTCCTTTCATACCGTCCGGTCCGAGGCGTACCACTGCACACCCCATGGGTGTGCGTGACAAACCCCTGCTGAGCGCCGAGTTCCTGGCCGTCGACGTCGAGACCAACGGCCGCGCGGGGGAGCTCTGCGAGCTCACGGAGGTGGGCGCCGTGCTGGTGGGCGGCGGCGAGCTGCACGAGACGTTCGAGTCGCTGGTGCGCGTGGAGCAGCCGCTCTCGCGCGGCATCGAGCGCTTCACCGGCATCACGCAGGCGATGGTCGAGAACGCGCCGGAGCCGGCCGCGGTGCTCGAGGAGCTGGCCGAGCTGGCGAAGGGCCGCGTGCTGATCGCCCACAGCGCGAGCTTCGACCGGCGCGCGCTGAAGCAGGCATTCGAGCGCGCGGGCGTCGACTGGAATGATCCGCCCTGGCTGTGCACGGTGCGGCTGGCCACGAAGTTCGCGCCGCTCGCGCGGCAGAAGAAGCTGGTGCCGCTCGCGGAGTCGCTGGGGATCGAGGTGGAGGGCGCGCACCGCGCGCTGGTGGACGCCGAGACGTGCGCGCGGGTGTTCTGCGCGCTGTGGCCGCGCCTGTGCGCGCACGCGCCCACGGTGGGCCACGCGCTGGAGCTGGCGGGGCCGCGGCGGAGGCCCGGCAAGCCGCAGGTGGCGCGCGTTCCGATCGCCGACCGGCCGGATCTCAGCAAGCTTCCCGACGACCCGGGCGTCTACGTCTTCCGCGACGTGCGCGGGCGGCCGCTGTACGTGGGCAAGTCGGTGTCGGTGCGAAGCCGGGCCCGCGCGCACTTCTGCGCGCCGGCCGGCTGGACGGAGAAGGCCGAGGTGGTCGACTACAAGCCCACCAACTCGGAGCTCGGCGCCCTCGTGCTCGAGAACCGGTTGATCAAGTCCTGGCAGCCGCCCGGCAACAAGCAGCTCAAGCACACCGACGGCTGGCTCTACCTGCGCGCGCGGCTCGACATCCCCTATCCGGTGATCGAGCTCGCGGGGGAGCCGGCGCCCGGGCTGGCCGTGAACGTGGGGCCGGTGCGCGGCAAGTCCGCGGCCGAGGAGCTGATCGGGCAGCTCGAGTCGCTCTTCAAGCTGCGCCACTGCGGCCGCCGCCTGGTGCGCCGCTACGAGCCGTCGATCTACGGGCAGATGGGCCGCTGCTCGTCGCCCTGCCTCGGCGACCTCGACCCGAACGCCTACCGCCGCAAGCTCGACGAGGCGCTGGCGCTGTTCGAGGGGCCCGAGGACGCGAGCACCCAGCTCCTGGACCACCTGGAGGAGCGGATGAGGGAGGCCGCGGCGGAGCAGCGCTACGAGCGCGCCGAGGTGCTGCACCGGCGGCTCGAGCGGCTGGCCGGCCTGCTCGGCCGGCTCGGCGGCGTGCTGCGCGCCACGCACTCGTTCCCGCGGCTCGTGCTGGCACGCCACCCGAGCAAGCGCCGCTTCGACGCGTTCTGGATCGTCGGCGGTCGCGTGCGCGACTGGGGCCCGCTGCCTGGCGTCGACGAGCTGGCCGAGCGCACCGAGGTGGTGCTCGACAGCGCGGAGCCGATGGGCACGGGCGCGGTACCGGTGGACGAGGTCGACGAGGTGCGGATCGTCAGCTCGTGGCTGGCCGCGAACGAGGCGGCCGAGCTGCCGCTCGATCCGGTGCCCGGGCGGGCGGCGCTCACGGAGCTCGTGGCGGAGGCGGCGGGCGGCGCGCGCTCGCTACGCTCGGCGGCATGCAGGAGCTGATCGACCTGGCGCTGGCGGAGGACCTCGGCACGGGAGACGTGACGAGCCTCGCCGTGGTGCCCGAGAACGCGACCGCCCGCGCGCGGATCGACCAGAAGGCCGCGGGTGTGATCTCCGGCCTCCGCGTGGCCGAGACCGTCTTCCGCCGGCTCGACCCGGGACTGCGCTGGCACGCGCACGCGGCCGCCGGCGAATGGCGCGAGGGCGGGCTCGTGGCCGAGGTGGCCGGCTCGGCTCGCTCGATCCTAGCCGGCGAGCGGGTGGCGCTCAACTTCCTCGGCCACCTGTCGGGCGTGGCCACGCTCACCGCACGCTACGTCAAGGCCGTGGAGG
>DATNBJ010000429.1:0-19798 GCA_035572055.1 Thermoleophilaceae bacterium
TCGAACGGCGACGCGCCGACGGTCCTCTCCTACGGCCACTACGACGTCCAGGACCCCGGCCCGCTCGACGCGTGGGAGTCGCCGCCGTTCGAGCCCACCGAGCGCGACGGCCGCCTGTACGCGCGCGGCGCCGCCGACGACAAGGGCAACTTCCTGCCGCTGCTCCACGTGGCCTGCGAGCTGGCGAACGAGAACGCGCTGCCGGTGAACGTGCGCGTGCTCGTGGAGGGCGAGGAGGAGGCGGGCAGCGAGGCCGTGGCCAAGTGGATCCGCGCCGACGAGCGCAAGGCCGATGCCGCGATCGTGTTCGACGGCGGCATGGCCGACGAGGGCACGCCCGCGATCACGGTCGGGCTGCGCGGCGTGATCATGTGCGGCATCACCGTGCGCACGGCCGAGCGCGACCTGCACTCGGGGATCTACGGCGGCGCGGTGCTGAACGCGCTGCACGTGCTCCACGGTCTCCTTGCCGAGGTGCTCCCCGGCCCGGACGGCCTCGTGCGCGAGGAGCTGCGCAGGGGCATCGAGCCGCCGGCGCCCAGCGAGCTCGAGTCGTGGAAGCTGCTGAAGCCGGGCGCCGAGGTGATCGCCGAGGTCGGCGGCCGGCCCGTGAGCCCGGGCGCCGGCGACGACTACTACCGGCGCAACGGCGCGGATGCGTCGGTCGAGCTGAACGAGCTGACGGGCGGCGAGCCGCGCACGGTCGTACCGGCGGCCGCGCACGCCACGATCAGCATGCGCCTGGCTCCGCGGCAGCGCTCGGACGAGATGCAGGCCGAGCTCGAGCGGCTGATGCGCTCGGCGCTGCCGGAGGGCGCCGAGGTGGACTTCGTCTGGCATCCGGCCGAGCCGGCGCTGTCGGACCCCGAGTCGCCGCCGATCAAGCTCGCGGTGGGGGCGCTCGAGCGCGCCACCGGAATGACCACCGCGGTGGTGCGCACCGGCGGCTCGATCCCCGCGGTGGCCGAGCTCGTGGGCCGCGGCATCCCGACGATCGTCAGCGGCTTCACGCTGCCGGACGACGCCTTTCACGCGCCGAACGAGTCGTACCGCGTGGAGAGCCTCCGCCTGGGCGAGCGGGCTGCGCGCGAGCTCTATACCGCACTTGCGGGGCTGCGCAAGCTCTAGCGCGCCAACCCGTACATTCGTCGAGCCCTGGTGTAGGTGGATGGCCTAAAGGGCATTAACAATTTGGCTAACCCGCGATGTCAGACCTGGCCCTTTCAGAAGACGCAGCCGTAGTACTGGCGCTGGCCGGTACCGCCATTCCCTTCTCGGACTCTCCGGAATCGGAGGCCGAGCACTGGCTGCGCATCCTCCGGATGCACGGCGAGGTGGGCTCGGCGATGCAGGCGCTCGGCGTGGGGGAGCGGCCGCTCGACGAGCGCAAGCATGACCCCGGCCAGCGCTTCCGCCGGGGCGGCGAGAACGTGGTCGACCTGGTGACCGCGCGCGCGGTGAAGATCGCGCGCACGCGCTCGGCCACGATGGTCGGAACCCTTGACGTCTTCGAGGCCGTCCGCGACATCTACGGCGGCTTCTTCGACGACGTGCTCTACTCGCACGGCGCAAGTGCCGAGGAGCTGCTCGAGCGCCTGGCCACGGCGCCCGAGGAGCGCCGCTCCGCGGCGCACCACGCGAGCGAGTAACCGCGGCCCAGCGGCGGCTACGATCCGCCGCCGTGTTCGCCTGGACCCTGATCCGCTGGCTGCACCTCTTGGCGATGGCCTTCTTCGTCGGCGGTCAGCTGATGCTCGCCGCCATCGTGGTGCCGGTGGTGCGCGGGAGCGACCGCGCCCAGCTTCGCGCGGTCGCCCGGCGCTTCGGCGTTGGCAGCCTGGTGGCGATCGCGGTGCTCGTGATCACCGGGTCGCTGATGGCGTCCCACTTCCATCGCTGGAGCGACGGGGACCTCCAGGTGAAGCTCGGGCTCGTCGTGCTCGTCGGCCTGCTCATCGGCTGGCACACACGCAAGCCCGAGCTGCACGCTCTGGAGGGTTTGATCTTCGTCGTGTCGCTCGCGATCGTCTGGCTAGGAGTGTCGATCGCCCACTAGGAGCGCGCGCGTGTGCGCGAGCCGCCGCTGCGCGAACGCGACTTGCTGCCGCTCTTCGCGCTCGCCGAGGAGCCGTTCCGGCTGCTGCGGCCGCTCGAGCTGCTGCGACGCGATGTGCCGCTGCGGCTGGAGGTGGATCGGCTCGACGACTTGCTCCGCGACGAGCTGCTGCGCGAGGCCGTCCCGCGCGACGACGATGTCGTCCGCCGGCGGCTGCTCGTGCTGCGGCGACGGCCGGTCGAGCGCTGCGACGCCGGGATCTCCGCGGTGACCACGGCCTTCGTGAGCTGCGGGATCAGCTTCTCGAGGTAGGTGGCCATGCGCTCCTCGTCGCGACGGATCGCGCGCGCGAGCTTGGCCGTGTCCTTGTCGCCCACCGCCTCGGCGAGCGCCTCGATCGCCGTGTACGTTGCGATCTCCTCGGCCTCCTCGGAGAACTCGGTCTTCGCGTTCTTGAGTTCCTTCTCGGGCTCGCTCGATCCGCGGAGGGCGTGCAGCGGGCCCTTGCTCAGAGCGACCGCCTTCTTCGCGGCGGTGGTTGCGGTGGTGGTGATGCCGTCCACCGAGCCACCCAGCTTCTTGATGCGACGCTCGACCTCGCGCGCGTGCGACTTGGTCTCCTTGAGGTGCTGCTGCAGACGCTTCTTATACGGCGCACGGTTCGTCATACCGATGTGCGCCTCGAGCGCGGTCTCGAGTTCCTTCTCCTTGCCGTACGCCTCGGTGAGGTACTGCACGAGCTTCGTGTCGCGCTCGTTGAGGTCGGCCATGTTGGGTCTCTCCCTTCGTTGCGTGCAAAGACGTTCACGTTGGGTTACCCAAACACGCGCGCTTTGCACACGACCGGTCCGGCGTGCACCCCGGGTAACGTAATCCCCGTCCGGTGAACGCACAGCCCCGGAACATGCAGGCCATCTACAAGGCCGTCCTGCTCGCGGCCTTCCTAGTCGTGCTCGGACTGCTGTTCCAGGCGCTGATCACGCTGATGATCGCGATCTTGATCACGGTGATCATCGCGGTCGCGCTCACGTCGTGGACCGATCGTCTGGAGCGTCACGGCATCCCGCGGCCGATCGGCGCCATCCTCGGGATCCTCCTTGCGCTCGGCGTGCTCGCGGGCATCCTCGCGCTCGTCATCCCGCCGTTCGTCGATGACATGAACAAGTTCATCGACGCCGTGCCCGGCATCGTCGACAGCCTGCGCGAGAAGCTCCACCACATCACCGGCGAGAGCTCGAGCGACATCGGCGACCGCCTGCAGCGCTTCCTCCAGCGCTACAGCGACCATCCGGAGAAGCTGATCGGGCCGATCACCTCGATCGGCGTGACGGTCGCAAGCCTGATCGGCGCGCTGATCCTGATGCTGATCACCTCGTTCTACATCGCGGTGAAGCCGCAGCCGCTGATCGACGGCGCGCTGCGCCTCTTCCCGCCCGCCGAGCGCGGCCGCGTGCTCTTCGTGATGAACCGGCTGCGAAGCGCCTGGCTCGGCTGGCTCCAGGGGGTCGGCATCCACATGCTGATCTCCGGCGTGTTCATCTACGTCGGGCTGACGATCCTCGGGGTGGACTACGCGATCGTCTTCGCCGTCTTCACGGCGCTGCTCGTGCTGATCCCGTACTTCGGCGCGATCATCAGCGCGATCCCGCCGACGCTGTTCGCGCTCACCGACAGTCCCGGCAAGGCGCTGCTCGTGCTCGCCGTCTACGTCGGCGTCCACCAGCTCGAGGGCAACGTGATCATCCCGCTCGTCTACGCGCGCACGGTGAAGCTGCACCCCGCGGTGATCGCCGTGGGCGTGGTGATCATCGGCGAGCTGCTCGGCATCGTGGGCCTGCTGGTGGCGGTCCCGATCCTCTCGCTGCTCGTGATCTGCGTGGAGGAGGCCTGGGTCAAGCCGATGGAGGAGGCGGACCGGCGAAGACGTCGCGAGGAGCTCGAGGCGCTCGATCCGCCGCCCGAGGAGCTCTCCGTGCGGGCCGGGCCGGGGAGCGAGAACTAGGTGTCCCGCGTCCTAGGCCAGCTTCACGATCGCGATCACGGCCGCGATGAGCACGCACACGACGATCACGATCTGCATCGCGATCCAGAAGCGAGGGATCTCGTTCAGGGCAGCGAGGCTAGTCGATCAACGACTGCCTGAGGGCGATCGCCACCGCGTGCGTGCGCGTGTCGGCCTGGAGCTTCAAGATCACGCGCTTGGTGTCCGACTTCACGGTCTCCACGCTGAGTCCGATCCGCCGGGCGATCTCCTCGGTGTGGTAGCCCTCGGCGAGGAGTTGCAGGATCTCGCGCTCGCGCTCTGACAGCGGCTGGTCCTCGCTCGCGGCGCTCGTCATGAGCAGCGCGGGGGAGAGCGATGGGTCCACGAACGGCTTGCCCCCGGCCACGGTGCGGATCGCCCGCAGCAGGTCCTCGGGCGGGGAGCCCTTCATCACGTAGCCGCGGGCGCCGGCCGCGATCGCGTCCGACAAGAGGCGCTTGTCGCCGTACGCCGAGAAGACCACGAACTGCACGCTGGGCGACGCCTCGTGGATCCGCTTCACCGCCGAGATTCCGTCGATGCCCGGAAGCCGCACGTCGATCAGCACGATCTGCGGGCTCAGCCGCGTGACGGCGTCGAGCGCCTCTTCGCCGGTCTCGACCGTGCCGACGAGCTCGAGATCGTCGAGATGGCCGAAGAGCAGATCCAGGCCTTGCCGCACGACCGGATGATCGTCGACGCCAAGGCAGCGAGTCCGAGCGTCCATTGGCGCGATGTTAACGCCATTGGAACCCCGCAAGCAATGGAGCGCCCATATGATGCGCGCGATGTTCACTTCGATAGTGGTCGGGACGGACGGTTCGGACACCGCGAAGGAGGCGGTGCGTCAGGCCACCGAGCTGGCGAAGTCGCTGTCAGCCCAGCTCAACGTGGTGAGCGCCTACGAGCCGGTTCCCGAGGGCCGGCTGCGCCAGGAGCGCCAGGACGCGCCCGCCGACCTGGAGTGGTCGATCAACCCGCGCGAGGACGTGGAGTCGACGCTGAGCGCCGCGGCGGAGGTGATCCGCGAGGCCGGCGTGTCGGTGGAGACGTTCGCGCGCGAGGGCGACGCGGCGGACGCGATCCTCGACGTGGCCGAGGAGACGGGCGCCGATCTGATCGTGGTCGGCAACAAGGGCATGACCGGCGCGAAGCGGTTCCTGCTGGGCAGTGTGCCGAACAAGGTGTCGCATCACGCCCCCTGTTCGGTCCGGATCATCAGGACGACGTAGGTCCACAGGTCACAGGGCGTGGATCCTATGACCCGCCACGTGCGACCTGTCAGCTCAGAACAGCGACTTCTGCCCGCGACGGATCTTCACGTGGTAATCCGTCCCCGGCGCCAGCGTCTGCTTCGACTTCTTCTTGATCGTGGCCATCCGGACCAGCTCGCAGTCGAAGCTCGTCTGTGACGCCTTGACCTTGGCGAAGCCGTGGTGGTCGAAGTCGGCCGCCTTGACCCACGGATTGATTCCGCGGAGGGCAGCGATCAGGCTTGGGTCGGTGTGCGGGTTCTGGTCGTTGCCCTTGATGATCACGCCACCGCCCGCGTCGAGGTCGGTCTCGCCCAATCCCTGCGAGGTGACCGACCCGCCGACCAGCTCGATCGCGACGGTGTCGCCCTTGCCCATGTTCGTGCGCACGTCGCCGGTGATGAATGTGTGGATGTCGCCCGTGATGAAGACCACGTCCTTGATCCGCTTGTCGCGGATGAACGTGAGCAGCTGCTCGCGCTCCTGCGGGTAGCCGTCCCAGTTGTCGAACGTGTAGAACGCCGGCGGGTTGCCGAGAACCTCCGTCGGCATGATCGTGACCTCGTTGGCCATCACCTTCCAGGCGGCCTTCGACTTCTGGAGCTGCGTTTGGACGTACTTCATCTGCGTCTGGCCGAGCAGGTTGCGCGGCTGGTCCCAGTCGGCGCAGGGGGCCACGACGGCGTCGTTGCAGGGCTGGTTGGCCCGGTAGCGGCGCTGGTCCATGATCACCAGGTCGACGGTGCGCCCGAAGTGCAGCGTGCGGTACTGGCGCTTGCCGGTCACGTACGCGGGCATCGAGTTGTAGAACGCCTTGTACGCCGCGGCCTTGCGGGCGGGGCTGTAGTGCTTGTTCGGGTCGAGGCCGCCGTTCGCCTCTCCTCCGGCGTAGTTGTCCTGCACCTCGTGGTCGTCCCAGAGCATCACCATCGGGTAGCGCGAGTGGACCTCCCGGAGCAGGGCGTCCGAGCGGTAGAGCGAGTACTTGTCGAGGTAGTCCTGATAGCTGACGGCCTCGCTGTGGATCCCGGTGTTGCCGGCGAGCGGCGCGCTGCCGATCTTGTCGTCGCGGACGCCCGTGCCGTCGGCCTTCGAGTGGTAGCTCTCGGCGTAGATGTAGTCGCCCAGGCAGACCACGAAGTCGTAGTCGTCCTCGAGCAACGCCTCGTAAGCGTTGTAGTAGCCGTGCGTGTAGTCCTGGCACGACCAGTAGGCGAAGCTGACCGGCTGCTTCGAGTCCGCCGGCAGCGCGGTGCGGAAGCGCCCGACGTCCGAGTGCGAGCCCTTTGTGGAGAAGCGGTAGAAGTACTCCTCGTGCGGCTTCAGGTGCCCGACGCGCGCCTTCACGGCGTGGTTGAGCGCCCTGTTGGTGCCGATCTCCTTGCGCGTGACCACGTGGCGGAACGACTTGTCGCGCGCCACCTCCAGCTCAACTCGCCCGGAACCGCCGATGCCGGCGACGCGGGTCCAGAGCGTGATCCCGTTCGGTGTCGGGTCGCCCGACATGAGGCCGTCGGCGAACTTTCCGCCACGCAGGAGCGGAGCTCGACGAGCGCTGGTCAGACCCTGTGCGAGGGCCTGCGGGGCGAATACGGTGGCAGCGGCGAAGCTGCCCGCCGAGGTGACGAACTGGCGGCGAGTCTGCAACGGTCCTCCTCCTCCGGGGCCTTGGGGCGGTGAAAAACCTATCCGCTACGGACCGAGTGCCGCCGCCGGTTGGATCAGCCCGAAGCCGTAGCGGACGTCGTAGCCGGGAGGACCGAGGTCGCGGGCCGTGGCCTCGAGGCGCTTCTCGACGGCGTCGGGGCTCGGATGCTTGCCGAGCTTGCCGCTGGCGATGAGCAGCGCGGCCGCGGCCGCCACGTGCGGGCTGGCCATCGAGGTGCCCTCGTACTCGGCGCCGCGGATCGCGAAGTTGCGGACGGCGCCGTCGCGGGCGAAGGTCTGCTGGAAGATCGGCGGCTCGTCGAGGCCTGGGTGACAGTTGGCGATGTCCATCGCGTTGTCGGCGTTCGGCGCGTCCGAGCCGCCGCCCGGCGCCACGAGCTTGAGGCCCGGGCCGCTGTTCGAGTAGTCCGCCTGGCAGCCGTTCTGGGTGGTGGCGCCGACCGCGACCACGTGGGTGGTGTGCGCCGGGTAGGCGACCGCGCTGTCGGCCTCGTTGCCGGCGGCGGCCACCATGAGCACGCCCTTCCGGTGGGCGTGGCGCACGGCGCTGACGATCTCGGGGATCTGCGACGCCGTGACGCTCGTGTCGAACTCGAGGCTCATGTTGATGATGTCGGCGCCGTGATCCGCCGCGTAGCGGATCGCGCGCGAGATCGCGACGGCGTCGCCCGCGCCCTCGGAATCGAGCACGCGCAGCGGCATGATCTTCGCGTTGTAGGCGAGGCCGGTGAGCGCGATGGCGTTGTTGGTGGCCTCGGCGATCGTCATGGTCACGTGCGTGCCGTGCCCGTTCTCGTCGTCGGGGTGGCGGTCGTTGTCCACGAAGTCGAAGCGGTAGCGCGAGAAGTTGCGTCGCGAGAGGTCGGGCGCCTTGCGGTAGCGCCCGCGGTTCTCGTACGCGAGCCCGGTGTCGAGCACCGCGACGGTGACGCCGCGTCCGCCGGGCGCCCCGGAAGCCGCGGCAAGGCCCCAGGCGTTCGGGGCGTCGATGCCGTACGGCCCGGTGAGATCCCACTGGGTCTGACCCCAGCCGGCGGGGACGTTCGCGATGCCGGGATCGTTCGGGTTGAAGGGGGCCGCGATGTGCGCGATGTAGTCCGGCACGGCCCACTGGACGTCGCGGTGGCGCTGGAGCGAGGCGATCGCCTCGGGCACCGAGCGGTCGCCGCGCATGGCCAGGAGGCGGGCGCCGCCGGGCAGGGCCCTGGCGAGGCGCGTCCTGGTGCTCCGCTGCACCTTGGCTCGCACCACGCGCGGCGCGTGACCGCGATATTTCACGATTACCTTGCCCGGCACGTAGCCGGCCGCATGCGCCCCAGTGGGCGCAACAATCAGAAAGGCCGCTATTGCAGCGGCCGAAGCTAGAACGGGGCGGCGGCGCATGTGGCTACGGTGAGTTGCCTCGACAGTCTATGTCGGCAAGAACAACTGACTTCAACAGAAGTTGTTACGTAAAGGTTGAGTAACCCGGTTTTCTTCCCAAGGGACGAGTACTTCATGCGTCTGGCCCTTCGCGAGGCCGAGCGGGCGCTGGAGCATGAGGACGTCCCCGTGGGCTGCGTGATCGCCCGCGAGCAGGAGGTGATCGGCGCCGCGCCGAACGAGCGCGAGCTCCGTCAGGACCCGACCGCGCACGCGGAGATCCTGGCGCTCAGGCAGGCCGCGGCGGCGGTGGGGAGCTGGCGCCTGCCGGACGCGGTGGTCTACATCACGCTCGAGCCCTGCGCCATGTGCGCCGGAGCGCTCGTGCTGGCGCGGGTGCCGCGCGTGGTCTACGGGGCGGTGGATCCCAAGGCCGGCGCTGCCGGCAGCGTTCTCGACGTGCTGGCCGAACCGCGGCTGAACCACCGGCCCGACGTGGCCGGAGGGCTGCTGGCGGAGGAGTCGGCCGGGCTGCTCCGGGAGTTCTTCGCAACCAGGCGCTAGCCTTCTGTGGCCCTTCTGGAGGGGTGCCGGAGTGGTTGAACGGGGCGGTCTCGAAAACCGTTAACGGCGGTTTCGTCGTTCGAGGGTTCGAATCCCTCCCCCTCCGCTTGGTCGTCAGCGCACCGCCTGCTTCACGAGGGCGGTGATCTTCTTCTCCTCCGCCGGCGTGATCTTCTTCAGCGCGAAGTCGGTCGGCCACATCTCGCCCTTGTCGAGGTTGGCCCTGTCGCTGAAGCCGAGCGTCGCGTAACGCGACTTGAACTTCTCCGCGGGCCTGAAGTAGCAGACGACGTTCTCGTCGTTCGAGTAGGCGGGCATCCCGTACCACGTCCTCGGCGCGAGCTCCGGCGCCGTCTTCTTGACGATCGCGTGGATCTTCTTGGCCATGGCGCGGTCCGACGGCTGCATCTCGGCGATCTTCGCGAGCACGTGCTTCTCCGCGGCGGCCCTGTCCTTGCTCGCCTTCAGCTCCTTGGCGCGCTCCCTCATCGCGGCTCGTTCCTCGGCCGTGAACTTCTGGCTCTTCGTGGTCATGTCGCCTCACTCCCCAGGTCGTGGTTCGGTACGATAATGGACTGCTTCCACTATTGCACATGTCCAGAAAGTCTGCAATGCTCGAGGCGTGAAGGTGTCGACCGACGTCGAAGTGGCCGAGTTTGCCGGCCAGCTCTTCTTCCGGCTCTGGCGGGCGTCGAACACGCGCACGTCGGAGGCGCTGGGCTCGATCGGTCTGACGCCCGCGCTGTTCGCGCTGCTCAACGTGCTCGGCGCTCGCGAGGGGGCCATCCAGTCGCAGCTCAGCTCGGACATGGCCATCGATCCGAGCGCCATGGTGAAGATGATCGACGAGCTCGAGACCGCGGGACTGGCGGAGCGACGGCGCCGTCCGGGCGACCGCCGGGCGTGGGAGATCGCGATCACGCCGAAGGGCCGGCGCACCCTCGACCGGGCCAGGGCCTTGGCCATGCAGGTCGAGGACGAGGTGCTGGGCGGACTCAGCGCCGCCGATCGCCGCCGGCTGCTGACGCTTCTCCGCAAGGCGCTCGCGTCGGCGCCGCCTCTGCCGGCGTGGAGCTCCGACTAGACCCCCGTCGCCGCGAGATTGGCCGTCGCGCGCTGGCGGACTTAAGCGGGCGTCAAGCATCCGTTCAACGCCGCTTGTCACGTTCCCCGTGCCATCCCCACCCCCTCAGGAGAACCGACATGAAGAGAGCTTTCACAGCCACGTGCCTGGCGGCGGCCGCCGTGGCCCTGCCTGTAGCCGTGGCGCAGGGCGCGACGGCCCCCAATGACGCCCTGTACGGCAGGCAGTGGGCGCTTCCGACGATCCACGCGCCCGACGCCTGGGCCCGCACCATGGGCTCCCCCGACATCAAGGTCGCGGTGGTCGACTCCGGCGTGACGATGAGCCAGCCCGACCTGTCGCCCAGCATCTGGAACAACCCGGGCGAGACGGGCGGCGGGAAAAAGAGCAACGGGATCGACGACGACCACAACGGCTTCGTGGACGACTGGCGCGGCTGGGACTTCGTCCAGGGCGACAACGACCCCACCGACAACTTCCACCACGGCACCGAGGTGGCGGGCGTGCTCGCCGCCCGCGCGAACAACGGCATCGGCATCGCCGGCGTGGCGCCGGGCGTGACGATCATCCCGGTCCGGGTCCTCGACAACTTCAACAACACCACCTGCGACGAGGGCGCGCAGGGCCTGGCCTACGCGGTGAAGGCGGGCGCGCGGATCGTGAACTTCAGCGTTGGCTCAGCCGACACGTGCCGGCCGGAGGCCGACCTGATCCATGCCAACCCGAGCGTCCTGTTCGTGGTCGCCGCGATGAACGACGGGCGCGACGACGACAAGACGCCGATCTATCCGTGCAACGACCCGGCGCCGAACCTCATCTGCGTGGCCGCCACGGACGCGAACGACCAGCTCTGGAGCGGCTCCAACTACGGGGCGCAGAGCGTCGACCTGGCCGCCCCCGGCGTCGACATCCTTAGCGCCATGCCGAAGTACGGGCCGAAGCAGGTCATCTTCGAGGACGGCTTCGAGACGGACCTGGACATCAACTGGCTGCCCGGCAGCTTCGGCAACTGGGCCACGACCAGGGAGGCATCCCACACCGGCAGCTGGTCGCTCACGGATTCGCCCGGCGGGAACTTCGCCAACAACGCCAACCTGCCGGTCTACCTGATGGATCCGCTCCATCTCGAGGGAAAGACCGACTGCTGGGCCAACGTCTACATCAAGCGCGACTTCAGCCCCTTCCCCTCGAGCTGGCAGGGGAGCGACGACGCGATCCTGTCCGAGGCGTCGCCCGACAGCGTGCACTGGGGCCGCCGCAAGGACGGGTTCATCGGCGGGATCAAGGACTGGGACCTGTGGCAGATCGACCTGTCGGAGCTGGAGGGCAGGTTCTCGATCGGCGAGTTCCGCTTCCGCCTGCAGACCGACTCGGTTGGAGCGTTCGACGGCGTGCACCTCGACGACTTCAAGGTCATCTGCATCCCGCCGCTGACGAACTACACCGGCGCGAATGACGAGTTCGAGCCCGACAGCGGCACGTCGTTCGCCACGCCGCAGGTGGCGGGCGCCGCGGCGCTCCTGTTGTCGCTCAACCCGAGCCTCGCGCCTGCCGACGTCAAGCAGCGAATCCTCGGCAACGTCGATCCGGTGCCGGGCCTGGCCGGGAAGGTCGCCACCGGCGGCAGGCTGGACGTGGCGAAGGCGGTGGCCACGATCGCGCCGCCGGCGCCTCCGGCCAATCCGGCCGCCGTTGCGCTCGCCGCGGACATGAACGCGCTGATGAAGAAGCTGCGCGTGCGCGCGCTGCTCCACGGCTTCACCACCGGACGCGTGCACGCGCCCGCCGCCGGACGCCTGACGCTCATCGTGAAGAGCGGCAAGCACGCCGTGGCCACCGCCTCGCGCTCCGTGAAGCACGCGGGTGCCTTCTCGCTGAGGGTCGAGGCCACGCGGCGCGGGCGGGTGCTGCTCCGTCGCCACCGGCACCTGAAGGTGACCGCGGTGCTGCGGTTCACGCCGGCCAAGGGCGCGGCTCTCGTGCAGAGCGCCGCGCTGACCCTGCCTGGCTAGCCCGCCCTATCAAAGCTCCACCGCTGGGACGCGGCCGGGGACGAGGGGACGCGAGGCTCGGGTGCGCTGCCCGGGCCTCGCGCGTTCATGCGGTCGCGCGAGCCTTCTTCCACTCGGCCTTGTGGGCCCGCTTGGCTGTCTGGTAATCGAGCAGAGCCTGGGGTGAGTCCACATCGCCGAGCGTGGGATGCCACGGCACGAGGTCGTTCGCGATCGCGATGTTGAAGCGCTTCGCGAGCACCGAGCCGAGCGACTTCACCTTCATCTCCCCGAAGCCCGGCAGCGCCGTGATGTTGGCCTTCAGCTCGTCAGAGCTGGTTGCGTCGGTCCAGACCCGCGCGGCGTCGCCGTCGTAGTTGTCGCGGATGTAGGCGGCCAGCTCCTGGACGCGCTTGGCCATCGAGCCGGGGAAGCGGTGGATGGCCGGCGGGGTGCGGAAGATCGGCTCGAGGTCGGCGTCGGCGATGGTTGCCGCATCGAGGCTGCCGAGCCGCTCCTTGAGCGCCCGCGGCCCGTCGAACGCCTTCTGCACGGTGATCTGCTGGTCGAGCGCGAAGCCAACGAGCAGCGCCATCGGATCGGTGGCGATCAGCTGGTTCGCCTCATCCGAGTCCGTGAAGTAGAGGCGGTCGGGCACGAAGTTGATGGTACTCGGGGGGCGAAGTCCTGGGCTGTCCTGCGGCGTAGCCGGCGCTCCGTGCGCTCCTGGTTCAGCGGGTCGAAACCGGGTAGCCAAAGTGGCGAAATCGACCTACGGGAGGAACCCGTGAGTACTGCCCAAGAGGCCGGTCAGGTCACCGGCACGAAGGACAAGGACTACAACATCATCTGGTTCGTCGAGCAGTGCCTGAGCAACGCGCTCCGGCTCGAGACGTACATCCAGGACGCCGAGCGGGACGGCGACAACGAGCTCGCCGAGTTCTTCCGCCGTGCGCAGGGCGAGAGCCGCAAGGGCGCCGAGCAGGGCAAGGAGCATCTGCGCAAGCGCCTCGCGGCGTAGCGAGGGAGGAACCGGAAGTGGCCAAGGACCACGGTTCAAGCGTCAAGAACGACAAGCAGTACGAGGGCCTGCGGAAGAAGGGGATGAGCAAGTCCCGCGCAGCCGCGATCTCGAACAGCGAGGGGTCCTCGAGCCGGGGCGGCAAGAGCTCCGGGTCGAGCCGCAGCCGCAAGTCGACCGGCAGCGGCAGCGGCGGCAACAAGGCTCAGAAGGCCGCCGCCGGCCGCAAGGGCGGCAAGAAGTCGAGCTAGGTCGGGCGGCGCCTAACCGCGCCGCTCGATGTAGTGCCGCATGAAGCGGTTGTGGCCGCCGAGCTCGGAGCTGAACGAGGTGAAGCCGAGCTTCTCGTACAACGCGACAGCCGCCGCGTTCGACTCGTTCACGTCGAGCTCGACCCGCGCGCACCCGCGCGCAGCCGCACGCTCGATCGCGGCGACCACCAGCTCCTCGCCGAGCCCCGTCCTGCGCGCGCTCTCCTCCACGAACAGGTCCTCGAGGTTGCAGTCGAGAGCGTCCCACCACAGGCTGTGGCGGTAGCGGAGAACGGCCACGCCAGTGGGCGGATCGCCGCCGCCCAGCAGCACGTCGGTCAGATCGTTCGCGAGCAGCCGCGGAACACCCCGCCGCCACGCCTCCTCCGGCGGGTCGTCGCGCCCCCACCAGTCGCGGAAGCCGATGAGCAACCGCACCACATCGTCGGCGTCTTCGGGCCGGGCGAGCCTGATCACCCGCGGAAAACTAGCTAGACGCCCGAGCGCTTCGACTCGTACATCGCCTGGTCGGCGGCGTTGAACAGCCCACCGGGCGTCACGCCCTGCTCGGGGCAGACCGCCACGCCGAAGCTCGCGCACAGCTCGGCCAGGTGCTCGTCGTCGCTGCGTGCCAGCGAGACTCGCACCCGCTCCACCACATCGCCGACCTCGACCTCGCCGGTCTCGACCAGGATCAGCCCGAACTCGTCACCGCCCAGCCGGTAGGCGCCGTCCGAGCCGCGCAGCACGTCGCGGAGGACGTCGGCAACGTGCTCCAGAGCCTCGTCGCCGGCGAGATGCCCGAAGCGGTCGTTCAGCTCCTTGAAGCCGTCCAGGTCGCAGACCACCAGAGAGAACGAGCTGCCGTAGCGCAGCGCCCGCGAGGTCTCGAGCTCGAGCCGCGCCATGAACGCGCGCCGGTTGCCGAGGCGCGTGAGCGGATCGTGGTCGGCGAGAAACCGCATCTCCTCGAACTGCGACATCGAAGCGAGAGCGGTGGTCGCCTGGTTGGCGAACGTCCGCAGCGCCTGCAGCCGTCCGCGCGAGGGGAGCAGGCGGTCATCCGGGTCGTCGGCCCAGATCATCCCGATCACCTGGCCGTGGCGATCGTGCAGCGGCACCAGCAGCCAGTGGTGGTTCCACGCCTTCGGCCCGCGGCCGTTCATCACGGACGAGTAGGTGCCGTGGCCGCGGCGCAGCAGCCGGCGCGCCTCCTCGCCGGGCACGAGATAGCAGCCCTCGATCTCGAAGCGCGGGTCGAGCAGCGGCCGAAGATCCTTCGGGTCGGTGGTGGCGAGGAGCACGTCGTCGCTGGCGTCCCAGCCCACGGCGGCCTGAGCGCGCAGGCGGCCGGTGTCCGGCTCGGGCAGGTCGATCGACACCTTCTGGAAGCCGAGCGCGCTCTCGATGCCGTCGCAGACCGCGCCGAGGATCGACTCGATCGACTTGGAGTCGGTGAGCTCCGCGGACACGCGCAGGAGCTGCTCGAGCGCCTCGCGGTGACGGGCGGCGATCGCCGCCTCCTGCGCCGCCTCCACCGCCAGCGCCGCGTGGGCGGCAACCGCGACGAGCACCTCGAGCTCCGCGTCCGTGGGCTTGCGGCCCGACTCCGGCTCGTCCACCGAGAGGAACCCGAGCGGCTGCCCGCTCGAAGAGCCGTGCAGCGGAACGATCAGCGCGTCCTCCGGATGCCACGCGTCGGGATCGTCGCTCGGCTCGAACTGCGGGATGAAGCTCGTCTGCTCCACGCTCTCCCAGTCGAAGCTGTCGTGCTCGATGAAGTACGCGCCGCGGCGGTTGAACCTCTCGTCGAGCAGCGGCTCCCAGTCCGCCCACTCGCGCACGGTGCCCATCAAGACCACGCGCGCCTCCTCGCTGCCGTGCACGGAAACCACCTCGAAGTCGTTCCAGGCGGGCCGGTAGAGCGTGATCACGACGGTCGCGAAGCCGAGCGACTCCGACACCGTGCGTGCGCAGGCGTCGAGGAGGCTCTCCAGGTCCTCGTCTGCGCGGAGTAGCCGGGTGACTTCCAGCAATCCACGCAGATGAGACACCGAGGAGGCGTGGCCCGTCTTCGGGACGGGGGGCTCGTGCGGTGGGTTACTCTTCATCCGGGCCTGTGGCGGGGCTCTTTCTAGAGCTACCTGATTGATCGACGCCGCCCACGGCCGACTTGAGCTAGACGGCCTCCGCATAGGCGCTCGCGCCCGTAGACTTGACGCGCGCCTCCCCGATTGCTGCAGTTTGCTGGTGAAAATGGGACTTCTCACCTCGCAGATCGCCGGCCGTGACCTGGCCATCGACCTCGGCACCGCGAATACGCTCGTGTACGTACGCGGACGTGGCATCGTCGTTTCCGAGCCATCGGTTGTGGCGATGGACACATATTCGGGGGAGGTGCACGCCGTCGGCAGCGAGGCGAAGCGCATGATCGGCCGCACGCCGGCCTCGATTTCGGCCATCCGGCCGCTGCGCCACGGGGTGATCGCGGACTTCGAGGTGACCGAGCAGATGCTCCGCTACTTCATGCGCAAGGTGCACCAGAGCCGCTTCGCGCACCCGCGTCTCGTGATGTGCGCCCCGTCGGGCGTGACCGACGTGGAGAAGCGCGCGGTGATCGAGGCGTCGCTGTCGGCCGGTGCGCGCCGGGTGCACCTGATCGAGGAGCCGATCGCCGCGGCCATCGGCGCCGGCCTCGAGATCGACGAGCCCGTGGGCAACATGGTGGTGGACGTGGGCGGCGGCACCACCGAGGTGGCGGTGATCTCGCTCGGCGGGATCGTGGTGGCCGAGTCGATCCGCACGGGCGGCTACGAGCTCGACGACGCTATCGCCAGCTACATCAAGCGAGAGCACGGCCTGGCCATCGGCCAGCAGACCGCCGAGGACATCAAGCTGTCCGTGGGCAGCGCGATGGACATGCCGGGTCTGGGCGAGGCCGAGGTACGCGGGCGCGACCTGGTCTCGGGCCTCCCCAAGACGGTGAACCTCCGCGCGGACGAGGTGCGCGAGGCCCTGGCCGCCCCGCTCGTGGAGATCATGGACGCGATCAAGAACACGCTCGAGCGCACGCCCCCCGAGCTCGCGTCCGACGTCGCCGAGCGCGGCATCCTGCTCGCCGGCGGCGGCGTGCTGCTCCAGGGCTTCGACCAGCGCGTGCGCGAGGAGACCGGCATGCCGGCCAACCTCGCCGACTCGCCGCTCACCTGCGTGGTGGTCGGATCCGGCCGCTCGCTCGAGGAGTTCGAAGCTATCGCCCGCAGTGGGAGCGACGGGGCGCGCAGAAGCGGCGCTCGCCGGCTTGCCGATCGCGTTCGCAGTTAGTTCTAGGGACTAGGGACTAGGGACTAGGGCCGCGGCAGCGACGACGTATCCACGGCCTCGAAATCTGAGCCGCGCACCCCACCAAGCGTGTGCAGGTCGTCGTTGTTCCAACCCCGGTTCGGAGCGCCGCTGATGTACCAGGACGAGCCGTTGTCGGCGAGGATCATTCCGTACTTCTTGAGCGCCTCCAGCACGACGCGCGCCTGGCGTGGGTAGTGCGAGGTGTCGAAGCTCTTCTTCAGCCGGAAGCGCTGGCCCATCGCCGGCAGGCTGGGGTCGTTCGAGTTCGACGCCGCGTGCCGCGCCGGGTAGATGAACGAGTCCCGGGTGCGCGGAGCGGTGAAGCGCAGCGCGTGGTCGATCGATCCGTTCTTCACCTCGTCATAGCGGGCGAGCCCGGGGAGGATCGGCAGGCCGGCGGCATCGGCCGAGGTCCAGCCGGACGGGCGCAGGCGGTTCGACTTCAGGCTCCAGATCGCGCCAGAGCCGGCGGTCCAGCCGTGTCCGTTCGCGGGCGGGTGGAGCGCGTACAGCTCGTAGAGCCTGCACCTGGTGCGGTCGACGATGATCGCGTGGCGGTCGCCGTCCGCGTTGCGGCCGCCCTCGATCGGCACGTTCCGCGGGATCGGGTACGGGCCGCGGTTCGACTCGTCGGAGTAGTCGAACTTCACGCGCACCTTGGGCTGGTGGCTGGAGACCGTCGTGTAGGGGATACCGATCGGGCCGCCGCCGTAATTGCCGGAGCCGAAGTCGGCGTGCACCCCGTTGTCGCTGCCGATGGTCCGCACCAGCGTGGAGGAGTTGCTCGCCGCCGGCAGGTTGTCCACCCGCATGTTCCACTGGTTGTTTGCGGGGAAGATCGGGCAGCGCCTCGCTGACGGGAGCGAGTGCCCCGACGCGAGCTGGCCTCCTACCACCACCGCCGACGTGACGAGCGCGGCGAGCAATGCGATCCGACGCATCGCCAATCAGGGTACAGAGGGTCACGGCCGCCCCTTTTTGGTTTACCCTTCCGCACTTAGGGGTACCTGCGGTCTCCCAGTTTGGACCGCTTACGGGAGGAGTAGAGATGGAGCAGCAACTGCCTACGGGCGCCGTGAACGACGGCGCCGGCGTCGTGCTACGCGCCACCAGGCGCGGCGCGCTGGTTCTGTCGCGACAGCGCTCACCGCTGGCCGAGCGCAAGGAGTCGGATCAGCTACCCGAGGAGGGCCCTGCGCCGCAGGTTCCCGACGACACGCCTGGCGACGCCCGCGAGGACGCCGAGGAGACCCCCGGCGTGCCGGGTGAGGAGGAGCGCGGCACCGGCCACGATCAGTAGCCGAGCAATCGCTTCAGGTCGAGCGCGTTCCGCACCGCGTACGCGCTCCAGTCGTTGTTGAAGTACGCGAACACCTCGGTCCGCTCGCGCCAGCCGCGGATGCGATCGGCCCATTCCTCGAGCTCGCGCGCGGAGTAGTTGCCGTCTCGGCCGCGGTGTCCGTAGTGGAAGCGCACGAGCGTCCAGCTCGCGGTCAGCTCGTACGACTGAAACGGGCGCTCGGGGTGGTCGCCGATCACGAGCGCCACCCGCTTCCTGCGCAGCAGCTCGTAGACCTCCTCGTCGAACCAGCTCGGGTGGCGGAACTCGAAGCAGTGCCTGCCCTTGGGGAGCGCGCGCAGGGCGCCCGCGAGCCGCTCGTCGTCGCGCTGGAAGTTGCCGGGTAGCTGCCAGAGCACCGGCCCGAGCTTCTTCGCGTCGATCAGCGGCTGGATGCGCTCGTAGTAGCGGCGCACGCCCTGGTCGAGGTCGGTCAGCCGCTTGATGTGGGTGAGGTAGCGGCTGGCCTTCACCGTGAAGAGAAAGCCGCGCGGCGACTGCTCCGCCCAGCCCTCCACCGCCGACAGCGTGGGCAGCCGGTAGAAGGTGTTGTTCACCTCAACGGTGTCGAAGTGCTGCGCGTAGTGCTCCAGCCAGCGCTTGGCCGGCAGGCCCTTCGGATAGAAGCGCTCTCGCCAGTCCCTGTAGTTCCACCCCGAGCAGCCGACGCGGACCGGCTTCAGGCCAGGGTCTCGCGGTCGCGCTCGGTGAACTGGGTCTTCTGCGCCTGCGCATCGTGCAGCTCCTCCTTGATGTCGCCCGACTCGGCGGTGCGCTTGGCGAACATGCCGACAGCGCCCACCACGAGGGCGACTATGAGGAGCGGTATGCCGAGGATCGGCGATCCGAAGACGAACGCCGCGCCCGTAGCGAGACACAGGAAGACGAAGATTGCGAGCAACAGTGGTGCCATCGGTCCGTGGGTTACCCCGGGCGCGTTTGGCCAAACCGAAGCCGTCCCTACCCTTGGTCGTGCGATGAGAGACGAGCTGCGCCCGGTGCTCAAGGCGGCGGTGATCACGGCCTTCGTCGTGGGACTGCTGATGGTGTTCCTGCACCCGCCGTCGCTGTCGGGCGCGCCCGGGCTGCTGGTGCTCATCGTCGGAATCGTCGCCTTCGTGCTCCTGGTCGCGTGGGGCACGGTGGCCCTCAGCGGGAACGACTCGATGAGCGAGGAGGAGTTCGAGCGCATCGTGCGCCGCTCCGAGGAGCTTGCTCGGCAGCCGGAGCTCGCCCACCAGGCCACCGAGTTCGAGCTGCTCGTCGCGGACGCGATCGACAGGCTGCCCGCGGAGTTTCAACGCGTGCTCGACGACGTTCCAGTGGTGGTCTCGCAGCGTGGCGCCGAGTTCCGCGCCTACGGCCACTACTACGGCGACACCGTCGCCGGCGGCCGCTTCGAGCGCCGCATCGTGGTCTATCAGGACACGCTCGAGCGCGACTTCGGCTGGGATCAGGACCTGCTGGCTGCGCAGGTCGAACGCACGCTCCGGCACGAGGTGGCGCACCACCTGGGCTGGAACGAGGCGGGCGTGCGCGGCCTCGGGCTCTGAGTCCCCGGCGGCTACGCTTTAGCGCTGCTTGGAGAGGTGTCCGAGTGGCTTAAGGAGCGCGACTGGAAATCGCGTGGGCGGGGTTGACCTGCCTCGAGGGTTCGAATCCCTCCCTCTCCGCTCCGGGTGCGCATCGCCTGGCGGCGTCATCGGCCGGCTCGCGTACGTTGTACGCGTCGCCGGCCTCTTCCTTGCCAGGCGGGCGCCCCGAAGCGGAGAGGCAGGGATTGGAATCGCGCTCCGCTCCCGGGTTCGGATCGCCTGGCGGCGTCATCGGCCGGCTCGCGT
>DATNBJ010000430.1:0-2146 GCA_035572055.1 Thermoleophilaceae bacterium
GAGCAGAAGGAGGTCCGCGACATGGGCGGCACGATGCGCCTGGGCGCCGACCCCGTGAAGCTCCACGACGACACCCGCGCGCGGGAGATCTACGGCGAGCCCGTGATCTACGAGCGACACCGTCACCGCTACGAGGTGAACAACCACCTCCGCAAGCACCTGGAGCAGGCGGGGCTGGTGTGCAGTGGCACCTCGCCGGACGACCGCCTCGTGGAGATCATCGAGCTGCCCGAGCATCCCTTCTTCGTCGCCTCGCAGTTCCACCCCGAGTTCAAGTCGCGGCCGCTGCGCCCGCAGCCGCTCTTCCGCGACTTCGTGGGCGCCGCTCTCGAGCGTGCGCGCCGGCGCGCGCCGGAGGACGCCGAGCCCGTCGCGGAGGGTGAGCCGGAACGCGAGCGCAGCGGCCGCTTCAGCTAGCGACGATCCGGAACGACGCGTCCAGCGGACGGCTGATCTGGCCCACGCTGGTGCGGGCCACCGCCCGCAGCCGGTAGCGGCGCGCGCAGCGGCCTGCGCATCACGCGGCCGGGGCGGCGATCTCGAATGCGCCGACGTCGCAAACGGGCGCCCACGGGGTCAACCCCCGGTTTGACGGCGGCGCGCTTCGGATACCCCAAAAAGTGATGAGAACTCGTATCCCGCGCACAAAAGGGGCTGTTTCCGGCGGAATCGTGCTTCTGCTGGGCGTTTGGGGCGGCCTCGTCCCCTTCATCGGGCCGTACTTCAACTTCGCCATGCACACCGATCAGACGTGGCACTGGTTCACGGATCGCGCATGGCTGTCGGTGCTTCCCGGCGCGGTGGCGGTCCTCGGCGGGCTGCTGATGATCCGCGGCGGCAGAAGGTCGAGCATCTCTCTCGGCGCCATGCTCGGCCTGGCTGCCGGACTCTGGTTCGTGGCCGGTCCGGTGGTCAGCTCGCTCTGGAACAACGGCGCGGTCACCGTCGGCCCGCCGCTCGGCGCGCACAACCTCACGCGTGCGCTCGAGTGGATCGGCTACTTCTACGGGGTCGGCGCCCTTCTCATCCTCTTCTCGTCTTACGCGCTCGGGTTCATCGCCGCATTGCCGGTGGTCGACGAGCGCGTCGTAGGTGCGGCGGCTGCGACTTCAGCCGGACGACGGCGGCGTTGGAGGGCTCCGGCCGCCGACCCGGCCACCCCGCCGGCTGCCGCGCCTACGCAGGTCCAGCCGGCTGCGGCCGACGGGGGGCGCAGCCGGCGGTTCTTCCGCCGCAGGACCACCACGAACGTCTAGAGCGGGCTGAATAACCTAGGGCGCGTGACCGTCCAAGCCACGCCTCGCGCGTCGCGCGAGGAGAAGGATCGCCTGATCGACGACTTCGTGCGGCTCTGCGAGATCGCGAGCCCGTCGAAGCTGGAGCGCCCGATGGTCGACGCGGTGGCCGCGGACCTGCGCGACCTGGGCCTCGAGGTGACGGAGGACGACAGCGGCGGCCAGACGGGGTCGAACGCCGGGAACCTGCTCACCCGGATCGAGGGCCCGGAGGACGCGCGCTCGATCCTGATGTGCGCGCACGTGGACACCGTGCCGCACGACGCCCCGGTCGAGGTCGTGCGCGAGGACGGGATCTTCTACAACCGGCACGACGCGATCCTCGGCGCGGACAACAAGGCCGCGGTGGCGGTGCTGCTGGCGCTGGCGCGGCGGTTCGCCGGCGAGCGCGCCCCGGTCGGGGTCGAGCTGGTGTTCACCACCTGCGAGGAGATCTCGCTGCGCGGCGCTAAGGCGCTCGACATGGGTCCGCTGCGCTCGGAGTACGGCTACGTGTTCGACCACGCCACGCCGATCGGCGAGCTGGTGGTGGCGGCGCCCACCTACTTCCGGGTGGCGGCGAGCTTCCGCGGCAAGGCGGCGCACGCCGGTATCCGCCCCGAGGACGGCCGCAACGCGATCGCCGCCGCGGCGAGCGCGATCTCGCGCATGGAGCTCGGCCGGCTCGACGACGAGACCACCGCCAACGTGGGCATGATCGGCGGCGGCACGGCCCCCAACGTGGTGGCCGAGCGCTGCGAGGTGGAGCTCGAGGCGCGCAGCCTGAGCCACGACCGCGCGTCCGATGTCGTGACCGCCATGGTCGACTCCCTGACCGAGGCGGCCAGCGACGCGGAGTGCGACGTCGAGAC
>DATNBJ010000431.1:0-7663 GCA_035572055.1 Thermoleophilaceae bacterium
CCCGATCGCGGCCGGCCGGGCGATGCTCTACCGCCCGATCGTCGACCACGCGGGCTCGCCGCTCCTCTACCTGATCGGCATCTACGCGATGGCCACGATCTACGGCCTCTACTACGCGATGCGCCAGAACAGGTGGGACGCGCTCTGGGTGTTCGGCATCCTGTTCGTCTTCTTCTACCTCTGCTTCCTGGTCTGGCAGACCTACTACGCGATCCTCACCTCGAATCGCACGAGCTGGGGCACGCGGCCCTCGCGGCACGTGCACGTGGCGGAGAGACCAGCATGAGGAAGCTGCTTTCCCGCCTGCGCGAGCAGACGGGCGTGATCAAGGTGAGCGCGCTGCTCATCCCGCTGTCGATCGCGCCCGTGGCCGCCGTCACTCCCGTGGTGAAGGACGAGTACCGCGCCTTCGTGCAGCGGTTCGAGCCGCGTGCTCCCAAGGCGGCTCCGAAGGTGAACCTCGACCCCGTCGAGCTCGCCAAGTGGAAGCCGCTGCCCGAGTACGACGGCGCCGTGCCGGTGCTGCTCTACCACGGCATCAACAACTCCCACGATCACTACTCGGTCACGCCCAAGCAGTTCGCCGAGCAGATGATGATGCTGAAGCGGGCCAACTTCAGGACGATCAGCGTCGAGCAGTACGTGCGCTTCCTGAAGGGCGACCGCAAGGGCCTGCCGATCCGGCCGATCCTGGTCACCTTCGACAGCGGCCGCTGGGACAGCTACCAGAACGCCGACTCGGTGCTGTCCAAGTACGGCTACCGCGCCACCATGTCGGTGATCGCCGGCGAGGTCGGCCACGGGCCGTTCTACCCGGATTGGAACGAGCTGCGCCGGATGCGCGACTCGGGCCGCTGGGACATCGCACTGGAGGCCGGCCTCGGCGCCGGCAACATCCGCGCGGGCGCGAAGAACGACCGGCGGCCGTTCTACGCGAACCTGCGCGTGTTCGCCGACGGCCACCGCGAGAGCTTCGAGGCCTACAAGCAGCGAGTGACCTCGGACATCGAGCTGGGCGCCTCGCTGCTCAAGAGCCAGCTTCCCGGCTGGGAGCCGCAGGTGATGGCCGTGCCGTTCGGCGACTACGGTCAGCTGGGCTCGAACTCGGCCGACGTGGCCCCGTTCCTGCGCGGCTGGCTGCACTCGCACTTCCAGGCGCTGCTCCTGCAGGGCCAGCCGGTGTTCTCGATCGCCGGCATGCAGGAGGTCGACCGCTACCAGGTCATCTCCCGCACCAGCGTGGAACAGCTCTACAAGTGGCTGCGCCACGGACTGTCCTACTCCGCCTGGACGGCGCGCGAGAAGCGCCTGCACGAGGCGGTTGTGCTGAAGCCGTACCGCGACAAGCTCGCGCAGCAGCTCGAGCAGTGCGCGGGCCGCTCGCACAAGACCCGTTCCTACAAGAGCTGCCACAGCACGGCGGCGATCGACCGTCGCGCCTTGAGCGCGAAGCAGGCGGAGCTTCGGACGTCTGCGGCACTGGAGGTAAGCGACTGATGTGTGGAATCACCGGATACGTGGGCAGCCGCCCGGCGGAGGAGCTCCTGCTCGCCGGCCTCGAGCGGCTCGAGTACCGCGGCTACGACTCGGCGGGCATCGCCCTCCTGTCCGACGGCGCGCTCGACAAGGTCCGTGCGGTCGGCAACCTCGAGGCGCTGCGCAAGCGCGTGGCCCGCGAGAACCGCCGCTCGGCCCGGTCGGCGACGATCGGCATCGGCCATACCCGCTGGGCCACGCACGGCCGCGTCGAGGAGCGCAACGCGCACCCCCACTCGGACCACCATGGCCGCTTCGAGGTGGTGCTGAACGGCATCGTCGAGAACTTCGCCTCGCTGCGCACGCGGCTCGAGGGCGAGGGCTACCGCTTCAACTCGGATACCGACGCCGAGGCGGTCGCGCACCTGATCTCGTACCACTTCGAGGGCGACCTGCCGGCCGCGGTCGGCGCCGCCTGCAAGGAGCTCGAGGGCCACTACGCGTTCGTCGTGATGTGCGCGGACGAGCCCGACATGCTGGTGGCCGCCCGTCGCGAGTGCCCGCTCGTGATCGGCCGTGGCGAGGGAGAACAGTTCCTGGCCTCCGACATCCCGGCCTTTCTCGGCGAGACCCGCCACGTGCAGTACGTGGACAACGACGAGCTCGTGGTGGTCCGTCCCGACGGCGTGGAGTTCATCGGCCACGACGGCCTCCCGCTCGACCGCGCCGTGAAGGTCATCGACTGGGACCCGGAGACCGCCGAGAAGGCGGGCTACGACACGTTCATGCTCAAGGAGATCCACGAGCAGCCGCAGGCCGTGGCGCGCACTGTGGGCGACCGGATCGTGGACGGCGACATCAGCCTCTCCGGGCTCGGCGAGATCGACCAGCGCGTGCTGGCCGAGGCGCGCCGCATCGTGCTCATCGGCTGTGGGACGAGCTACCACGCCGGCCTGATCGGCCGATACGCGATCGAGGAGTGGTCGCGCGTGCCCACCGAGCTCGACGTGGCCTCCGAGTACCGCTACCGCAACCCGGTGGTCGGCCCGGACGACCTCGTGGTCGGCCTCTCCCAGTCGGGTGAGACCGCCGACACGCTGGCCGCTCTCCGGCTCGCGCGCGAGCGCGGCGCCAAGGTGCTCGGCGTGACGAACGTCATGGGCTCGCAGATCACCCGCGAGACCGACGGCGTCCTCTACACGCGCGCAGGGATCGAGATCGGCGTGGCCGCGACCAAGACATACGTGGCGCAGGTGGCCTCGATGTACCTGCTCGCGGTCCAACTTGCGGCGCTCCACGGCACGATGCCGGAGTCGCGCCGCTCCGATCTGCTCGGCCAGCTCGAGGCCATACCGCAGCAGATCGACAAGCTGATCGCCGACTGCGACGGCCCCGTGCGCGAGCTCGCCGAGCGCTACCACCGGTCGGAGTTCTTCCTCTACCTCGGCCGCCACGTGGGCGTGCCGGTGGCGCTCGAGGGCGCGCTCAAGCTGAAGGAGATCGCCTACGTGCCCACCGACGCCTACGCCGCCGGTGAGATGAAGCACGGGCCGATCGCCCTGCTGTCGGAGGCCACGCCCGTGATCTGCGTGGCCACCGACTCGCCCGTCAGCGACAAGGTCGCGTCGAACATCCAGGAGGTCCGGGCGCGCGGCGCGCATGCCATCGCGCTCGCCACGGAGGGCAACCGCGAGATCGCGACCTACGCCGAGCACGTGCTCGAGCTCCCGCAGACCGACTGGATGCTGCAGCCGCTGCTCGCGGCGATCCCGCTTCAGCTGCTGGCCTACCACGTCGCGCGCCTGCGCGGCCTGAACGTGGACCAGCCGCGCAACCTCGCCAAGACCGTCACCGTCGAGTAAGGACCCGCCTTGAAGACCCTCCTCCGTTCACTCGCAGCTCTCGCGCTCCTCGCCGTGGCCGTGCCCGGCGCGGCCGACGCCAAGAGCCACCACAAGACCCACAAGAAGCACAAGCCCGCCTGCTACAAGCAGACCCCGAGCGTGCTCGAGTTCACTCGAAGCGTCGGCAACCCGAAGGGGATGCTGACCTGGCAGCAGCCGCGCAAGCGCGTGCGGATCCGCCACGGCTACACCTACAGGCACTTCAAGGCCGCCTCGTTCCGCGTGTACCGCAACGGCGCGGTGGTGGGCCAGACGCGCAAGACCTGGATGAAAGTGCCGGTGAAGCCCGGGCAGTCGTTCCAGTTCCGCGTCCGCGTGATCAACGCGCACGGCAAGCAGTCGGGCTGCAGGGGAGCCGCGATCAGCCGCACCGTGCCGCTGCTCGCGCCGGGCCAGCCGGCGAGCGTCTCGGCCGCGGGCAACTCCGCCACCAGCCTGACGCTGAACTGGAAGCAGGGCCCGAAGGGCGACGGCGTGCTCGCCGGCTACCGCGTGTTCCGCGACGGCGCGGCGATCGGCCAGACCAAGGGCAGCTCGATGCCGGTGAGCAACCTGTACTCGAACCGCGACTACACCTTCACCGTGCAGGCGGTGGACACGGCGGGGCGCCTCTCGCCCCCCAGCCTCCCGCTGCTCACGAGCACCACGCCGCCGGTGCAGACCAGCGGTCACGCGGAGGCCTTCCTGCTCGCCTCGACCGACGCGTCGTTCCGCGATCTCCAGGCGCACTACATGAACATCGGCACCGTGATGCCGACGTACTTCGACTGCACCGGCACCGGCCAGTTCGGCGGACCCGACGATCCGCTCGTCACGAGCTGGGCGAAGCGCCGCGGGGTGAAGGTCATGCCGCGTTACAACTGCCAGAACGCGAACGTGCAGCACAAGATCCTGACCGACCCGGCCACGCGCGCCGCGAACATCAACGCGATCGTGGGCGCCGTCCAGCAGTACGGCTACGACGGGATCAACCTCGACTTCGAGGGCGGCTTCGCCACCGACCGCGACGTCTACAGCGCGTTCGTCCGCGACGTGGCGAGCCGGCTGCACTCGATCGGCCGTCAGGTGTCGGTGGACGTGTCCCCGAAGACTGAGGACACCGATTCCAACCACCCGCGCGGCAACACCTTCGACTACGGCGCGCTCAACCAGTACGCCGACGAGGTGTTCCTCATGATGTGGGGCGTCCACTGGACCAGCTCGTGGCCCGGCCCGCTGGCGGACTACCAGTTCACCAACGCGGTCATGACCTACGCCGACCAGTCGGTGGCCAACCCGGAGAAGTGGGTCCTCGGCGCGCCGCTCTACGGGCTCGACTGGCCCGCCGGCGGCGGCATCAACCACAAGGGCACCGCCCGCGAGTACACCGAGATCATGGCGCTGGCCGCGCAGTACGGCGCCACGCCCCAGTGGGATCCCGACACGCAGGAGGAGCACTTCAACTACACGGACTCGCAGGGCGTGGGCCATGAGGTGTGGTTCGAGACGGCGCAGGCGCTGAGCGGCCGCATCGACCTGGCCAGGCAGCACCGCTTCGGCAACGTCGGCGTCTGGCACCTCGGCAGCGAGGACCCGCGGGTCTGGTCGCTGCCGCAGATGCAGCCGGGCGGTTATTGATGGTCCCGCTGCCTCTGCCGAGCGTCCGCAGCTCTGCTCGGCTCGAGCGGCTGCGGGTCGGGCACCCGGACGGCGCGTGCACCACGCTGCACGTCGCGAGCTACCACCGCGGTTCCTTTGCGCCGCGCCTGGTCGCGCTCCGCACGCCGGCGCCGCTCGTGCGCTGGTGCGAGGGGTACGCCGTGCAGCATGCGCTCGTGGGCGGGTTCTTCACCCGCCCCGGCGCCCGGCCGCTCGGGCAGCTCGTGGTCGGCGGCGAGCAGCTGCCGTCGGTGCCGTTCGACTCACCCTG
The DNA here is from genome assembly GCA_035572055.1 of Thermoleophilaceae bacterium. Classification (GTDB taxonomy): domain Bacteria; phylum Actinomycetota; class Thermoleophilia; order Solirubrobacterales; family Thermoleophilaceae; genus JAICJR01. The sequence continues at coordinate 5,290 of DATNBJ010000431.1, forward strand.
GGACGACGTTCGCGCCTGCCTGCACATCCGCGGCGACGCGGTCTGGATCGCCCGGCGCAACCGACTCGGCGCGGCGCCCGCGGGCGACCTGCTCCAGGCCGGACCGCTGCTCGTGGCCGAGGGGCGCTCGGTGATCGACGGCTCGGACGGCGAGGGCTTCTCCGCCGGCTCGCGCCAGTTCGACTCGGACATCACGGTGGGCCGCTACCCGCGCGCCGCGCTGGCCATCGCCGGCGACAAGCTCCTGGCGGTGGCCTGTGACGGCCGCTCCGACCGCGACTCGGGAATGACGCTCGGTGAGCTCGCGGACTCGCTCGTGGCCCTGGGCGCGAAGTACGCGCTAAACCTCGACGGGGGCGGCTCGACGTCCCTCGTGCATGAGGGACGCCTGCGCAACCGCCCGCGCGAGGCGCACGGGATCGACCTGCTCGACGGCCGCCCGGTGGCTACCGCTGTGGTGTTCGAGGAGCGGTGATCTCCTGAACCGACCACCTGTTGCCGTCGGGGTCTGAGAAGAAGGTGAAGCGGCCCCAGGGGAACTCCTGAACCTCGGTCGCGTCGACGCCGCGGCTCACCAGCTCCTCGCGAGCCGCCGCCGCATCCGCCACCACAACCTGCATGCCCCGCACCGATCCCGGCTCGGCATCGGTCACGCCCTTGCCGATCGCGATCGAGCACGCCGACCCGGGCGGCGTGAGCTGCACGAAGCGGACGTCGTCGCTCACGGCGTGGTCGTGGTCGAGGTTGAAGCCGGCCCGCACGTAGAAGTCGCGCGCGCGATCGACGTCGGACACGGGGATGGCCACCAGTTCGAGCTTGAAGTCCACGAGCAGTCCTTTCGAGTCACGAGTCACGAGTCACGAGTCACGAGTCACGAGTCACGCTAGGCACAATTGCGGTCAGCTCCGGGCCGCAATTGCCAAGCGTCGAGCGGGCCGCTAACGCGTCGCGAACCGGCCGTGCGACCCCAGCTCGCGGCAAACCACGCACGACTGCCCGTGCGACGGAATCCCCTTGATCCGTTTCCCGCACAGGGCCTTGATCTCGCCCGTCGCCTCGAACAGATCCCAGTCGCGGAGGTGGACGATCGTCGGTCCGCCACCGCGATGCCGCGCCCGGGGAGCCTCGAGTGTCTTGCTGCTCACGCCGCCTCCATTTCCCGCCTGAGGGAAAGGACAAACTGCTGCCACTCGGAACGAGTACTAGGCGGCGCGGACGGCAGAACCGCGCTTTTCGACCTCCGCGCGCACGACCGGCGCGACCCTCGTGCCGAACAGCTCGATCGAGCGCATCACGTCGGCGTGTGCCACCGCGCCAACGCTCATCTGGCCGACGTAGCGGTCGTTGCCGAACAGCTCGTGCTCGAACAGGATCTTCTCCGCCACCTGCTCGGGCGTGCCGACCGCCAGCGCGCCGCGCGGTGAGCGCAGCGCCTCGTATTCGGGCTTGCCCGACGGCGGCCAGCCGCGCTCGCGGCCGATCCGGTTCATCATCGCCAGGTAGGAGTGCGCGAAGGCGGCGTCGGCCTGTTCGAGGGTCTCGTCCACGAACGCGTGCGTGTTGATCGCGACCCTCGCGTCCGCCGGATCGTGTCCGGCCTCGCTCCACGCGGCGCGGTAGAGCTCGACCAGCGGGGCGAATCGCTCGGGCTGACCGCCGATGATCGCGATTGTGAGCGGAAGGCCGAGCATGCCGGCGCGGATCACCGACTGAGGCGTGCCGCCCACGGCCACCCAGATCGGCAGCTTCTCCTGCACGGGACGCGGCCACACGCCGGCGTCGGCAAGCGGCGGGCGGTGGCGGCCCGACCAGGTCACGCGCTCGTTGTCGCGGATCGCGATCAGAAGCTCGAGCTTCTCGGCGAACAGCTCGTCGTAGTCGTCCAGGTCGTAGCCGAACAGCGGGAACGACTCGATGAACGAGCCACGGCCGGCCATGATCTCTGCCCGGCCGCCCGAGATCAGGTCGAGCTCGGCGAACTGCTGGAACACCCGCACGGGATCGTCAGAGCTGAGCACGGTGACCGCGCTCGACAGGCGGATGTTCTCCGTGCGCGCGGCAATGGCGGCCAACACGACCGCCGGCGAGGACACCACGAAGTCGGGCCGGTGATGCTCACCGACCGCGAACAGGTCGAGGCCGAGCTGGTCCGCCAGCTCGGCCTCCTCGAGCAGCTCGCGCATACGCTGCTCGCCGCTGACTCCGGAGGAGAGATCCACGAACGTCGCCAGTCCAATTTCCATGCGTCGAGCATAGTAGGTAGTTGAGGACACAACTACTTCGCATTGGAGCCGGCAACTCGGGTCACGGGCCGCCCGAAGATGAGCAGGCAGGAGCCGCAGACGGCCGTCGAGGTCGAGCTCGACTAGGCCTC
>DATNBJ010000432.1:0-2137 GCA_035572055.1 Thermoleophilaceae bacterium
CGCCTCCTCCTGGAGTTGCGCGCCGCGGTCGGCGACCCCGACGTCCTGCGGAAAGCCGGAGACCGGCAGTCCCACGAGTTCCTGATGGCCGAGCTAGCGAAGGCCAGGCCTGGCGACGCCGTCCTGTCCGAAGAGGGCACCGACGACAAGGCCCGGCTGGCCGCCGACCGCGTATGGATAGTCGATCCCCTAGACGGCACCAGAGAATTCGGCGAACCGGGACGCTCAGACTGGGCCGTCCACGTGGCCCTCTGGGCCCGCGACGCGCCAGCCCCTCTAGGGCAGGGACCAGAGAATAGCCTTGCGGCGGGAGCCGGAGACCTGATCGCGGGCGCGGTCGCCCTGCCGGCGCAGGGATGTGTGCTCTCTACCGCCACCCCGATGACCTTCCCCGCGGGTGACGGCGCGCAGCGTCCCCTCCGCATGGTGGTCAGCCGCAGCCGCGCAAGCGATCTAGTGAAGGACGTAGCAGCGCGAATACACGCCGATCGAGTCCCGTGCGGCTCGGCGGGCGCGAAGGCAGCCACGGTAGTCCGGGGCGAGAATGACGTGTACCTTCACTCGGGCGGCTTCTACGAGTGGGACACGGCCGCGCCGGTGGCGGTGGCCAGAGCGAACGGGTTCCACGTGTCCCGCATCGACGGCAGCCCGGTCGTATACAACCAGGAGGACCCCTTCCTGCCAGATATCCTGGTATGCCGGCCGGCAATTGCCCCGGTCCTGCTCACCGCCATCAGGGAAGCGACGCATGCGATCTGATTACCTGTTGTCCCAGCTCGACGTCCTCGAGGCCGAGTCGATCCACATCATGCGTGAGGTCGCGGCCGAGTTCGAGCGTCCCGCGCTGCTGTTCTCCGGCGGCAAGGACTCGATCGTCATGCTCGCGCTGGCCGCGAAGGCGTTCGCCCCCGCGCCTATCCCGTTCCCGGTCATGCACGTGGACACCGGGCACAACTTCCCCGAAGTCCTCGACTTCCGCGACAAGCGGGTGGCGGAGCTCAACGTCAGGCTCGTCGTCGCCAAGGTGCAGGAGTCGATCGACCAGGGCCGCGCCGTCGAGGAGAGCGGGCGCTGGACGAGCAGGAACCGGCTGCAGATCGTGACCCTGCTCGACGCGATCGAGGAGAACCGCTTCGACGCGCTGTTCGGCGGGGCCCGGCGGGACGAGGAGAGGGCCCGCGCGAAGGAGCGCGTCTTCTCCTTCCGCGACGAGTTCGGCCAGTGGGACCCGAAGAACCAGCGCCCCGAGCTGTGGAACCTGTACAACGCGCGGATCCGGCGCGGCGAGCACATCCGGGTCTTCCCGCTGTCGAACTGGACGGAGCTTGACGTCTGGTCCTACATCGAGCGGGAGAACCTGGAGATCCCGTCGATCTACTACGCCCACGAGCGGGTGGTGTTCGAGCGGGACGGCATCCTGCTCGCCGACAACCCGTACCTGCAGCGGCTGGAGGGCGAGGAGACCTTCACGGCGACGGTCCGCTACCGGACGGTCGGCGACATGACCATCACCGGCGCGGTCGCCTCGACGGCCGCCACCGTCGGTGAGGTGATCGCCGAGATCGCCGCGACGCGGATCACCGAGCGCGGTCAGACCCGGGCCGACGACCGGACCAGCGAGGCAGCGATGGAAGACCGCAAGCGGGAAGGCTACTTCTAAACAATCATGGACATCTTGCGGTTCGCCACCGCCGGCTCGGTCGACGACGGTAAGTCCACGCTGATCGGACGGCTGCTCTATGACTCGAAGGCCATCTTCGAGGACCAGTTGCAGGCCGTCGAGCGCACGTCGAGGGACCGCGGCGAGGAGACCACCAACCTCGCGCTGCTCACCGACGGCCTGCGGGCCGAGCGGGAGCAGGGCATCACGATCGACGTCGCCTACCGGTACTTCGCCACCCCCCGGCGCAAGTTCATCATCGCCGACACTCCTGGCCACATCCAGTACACCAGGAACATGGTCACCGGCGCCTCGACCGCCGACCTGGCGATCATCCTGGTCGACGCGCGCAACGGCCTCAACGAGCAGTCGCGGCGGCACGCCTTCCTGACCACGCTGCTCCGGGTGCCGCACCTGGTGCTCGCGGTCAACAAGATGGACCTGGTCGGCTACGACCAGGAGGTCTTCGAGCAGATC
>DATNBJ010000433.1:0-6060 GCA_035572055.1 Thermoleophilaceae bacterium
TGCCGCCCGGGCTCGAGCCCGCTGACGACGTCCCCGTCTGCATCGCCTGGGGACGCTGGATCCCCTTCTCCTCCTTCGGCCCCTACTACGAGTCGTACGTGATGATCCGCGCCGACTTCGAGGGCACGACGTTCCTCTACCAGCCGTTCATCTTCACCGACAACGAGATCCCGCTCGTGGCCGGCCGCGAGCTGTGGGGATTCGCCAAGAAGCTGGCGGTCATGGACAGGACCTCGGGCGGCGGCGGCGATCCCTTCGGCGAGCAGATGCTGTTCACCGTGGAGCGACCGCGCGGGCAGCGGATCATGACGATGGCGATCGCCTGCGAGCGCAAGGCCGATCCGTCGGAGCTCGAGGACCTGCCGGTGCTGTCGATGCGCCTCATCCCGAACGCCGAGGCGGGTCAGCCGCCGTCGGTCTGCGAGCTGGTTCGCCTGGACGTGGAGGGCGCGCTGCACGCGTCGGCCGACGGCTCGCCGCGGCTCTTCGCCGGCCGCGCCTCGCTGTCGATGGACGCGCGCTCGCCGGTGGACCCGTGGTACCTGCTCCAGCCCACCCGGATCATCCAGGGCTGGTTCGGCGTGTTCGACATGGACCTCTACCAGGGCCACGTGATCCACGACTACCTGAAGGACGCCGAGATCTGGGGCTCAGCTGCGCAGCTCGATAGTCACGTCACCGCGTGACGCGTTGACCGTGCGGTTGGCGGGCCGGTCGATCACGTCCTTGATCCAGGCCAGCCCCTGGGATCCGCCCAGCGGGTAGACGGGCTCGATCGGCTTACCGGCCGCGTACATCGCGTCCACGTCCGGGCCGGGGATGAGGTAGCGGAGCAGCAGTTCCTCGTCGGAGAGGTCCCTGCCGTATTCGGCGCGGATCTCCTCGATCGTGGGCTGCGGCGGCGACCAGTCGCCCAGCATCGACTTGCCGCGCGGCGTGGAGAACGCCTTGTCCAGCACGTCCTGGTCGAGCTCGCCGGGCGGCGGCCCGTAGTGGCCCGCGAGGAACATCAGGTTCTCGTCCGGAATGATCAGGTAGCGCTCGCCCTGCACCACGTTCAGCAGCGCCTGGATGCCCACGAGCTGCGAGAACGGCGTGGCCATGATCGGGTAGCCCATCTCGGCACGGACGCGAATCGCCTCCTCCAGCACCTCGGGCAGGCGGTGCTCCATCCCGTAGGTCACGAGCTGGTTGCGCAGCGTGCCGGTCATGCCGCCGGGGAACTGCTGCTGCACCGTGGCCAGGCTGTACTCCACCGGCGCGCCGACGTGGTGGCCGTTCTCTCTCGCCAGCGCCTCGAGGTGGTCGGAGACCTCTTGAAGCCGGCTGTCGTCGATCGCGATTTCGTGGCCGAGGCGGCGCATGTTGTCGACCGCTATCTCGGTCGACGGCATCGACGGCCCATTCGCCATCGAGCTCACCGCCGTGTGCAGGATCGTGAGCCCTTCCTCCACGCCGATGATGTGGTTCAGCGTGCCCATGGCCGTCTTGTTGTGGAAGTGCATCTCCAGCTCTTTGCCGGGCGCGGTGTCGATCATCAGCCGGATCCACCTGCGCGCGCGCTCGGGCTCGAGCACGCCGGCCTCGTCGCCGAGAACGATCGTGGCTGGGACGTCCGAGTCGGCGAACGCCTTGATCACCTTCGCGTAGTACTCGTCGGTGTGGACCGGCGACAGGCTGAAGTTCACCTGCGGGGAGGGAGCGAGGCCGGCGTCGCGCGCCTTCTTCGCCACGTCGAGCATCTTGGTGGTGTCGTGCAGGCAGTCGAAGATCCAGAGGCTCTGGATACCGTGCTTGGCGAGCGTGCGGATCCACAGCTCGATGATCGAGTCGGGGGTGATGCCCATGCCCACCACGCCGTTGCTCCGCGTGCCCGCTCTCAGAACGGTGTTGGGGAGCGCCGCTCTGACGGCGTCGAGCCCCTTCCACGGGTCCTCGCGGTTGTATCTGACCTGCACCTCGAACGGCGAGCTGCCGGTGAGGTCCACCACGCGGTAGCCCGCGCTGTCGATCGCGTCGGCGATCGGCAGCACCTCGCCCGCGCGCAGGCGCATGCCCCAGAGGCTCTGCTGGCCGTCGCGCAGGGACTGGTCGATGAACTCGATGCGCGCCATCAGCCGATCACGACGAGCGGCTGGCCATACTCCACCGCCTCGCCGTTCTCGGGCACGATCGCCTTGATCTCGCCGGCCACGGGCGCGACGACGTGGTTCATCAACTTCATCACCTCGACGATGGCGAGCGTGTCGCCCTCAGCGACGCTGGCGCCCACTTCCACGAACGGTGGCGCACCGGGGGACGGGGCGCGCCAGAAGAGGCCGACGCTCGGGCTTTCGACGACGGTGCCTTCTGGAAGTGACTCGTGACTCGTGACTCGTGACTCGGGCTTTGCCTCTGGCGCCGGAGCCGGCACCTCTGCTCTCTGCTCTCCTGCTCCCTGCCGCGGCGGCTCCGCCGCCGCAGGCGGCGCCCCGCCGTTGCGCGAAACGTGCAGGCGATCGGTCCCGATCGTGACCGTCATCTCCTGCCAGTCGCTCTTGTCGAACGCGTCCAGCAGTGCGCGGATGACTTCTTGGCTGATCTCCATGCGGAGTGACTGGCTCCTCAGACGCTGACGGCTTCGACCCTCATGATGGCGGCGTGACCGTGGACTTCCAACGTCCGTTCACCGCGCCCGAGGGCGCCCACGAGGTTGTGCTGGTTCGGCACGGCGCGGTGGTGTCGCCGACGCCGGTGGTGGAGGGGGCGCCGCTCGGCCGCCAGAACGACCCGCCGCTCGACGATCGCGGACGTGCGCAGGCGGCGGCCGTGGCCGTGCGGCTCGAGGAGGAGCCGATCGGCGCGATCTTCGTCACGCCGCTCAAGCGAACGGTGGAGACCGCCGAGCCGCTGCTCGCCACGGGCGGCTTCGAGCCGAAGGTCAGCGAGGACCTGCGCGAGGTGGAGCTGGGGGACTGGGAGCACGGCGAGCTGTCGCGCCGCGCGGCTGTCGGCGACCCCGAGTTCCAGCGCGTGATGCGCGAGCAGCGCTGGGAGCTGATCCCGAACGCGGAGCCCGCGGCCACGTTCGCCGAGCGCATCGGCCGCGGGCTGAACGAGGTGGCGTCGGCGTCGGGTCCCGACACCGTCACGGTGGTCTACACGCACAGCGCGGTGATCGCCGAGGCGTGCCGGATCATCACCGGCAGCGAGCCGTTCGCGTTCCTCACGGTGGCCAACTGCTCGCTCACGCGGCTCGTTCGGATGCCGGCCGGCCGCTGGGTGCTGGTCGCGTTCAACGAGACCGCGCACCTGCCGCTCGAGTGGCAGCCGAGGCGCAGGAGTGACCGAGATGCGTGACAACGACGCGATGGTCTCAGGTTGGCGGACGCGTCGCCGGGGCCTGGCGCGCAGGCGCTTCGCGCTTGGACTTTTCCCAACCGGAGAGCGGCAGTGACGGACGTGATCCGCACCCGCGCGGCGGCCGCCACGCTGGAGCGCCCGGCGCTCCTGGTGCTCGAGGCGCTCGAGCACTACCTCGACGAGCTGGGGCTCGGATCGGGTCCCGCCGACGCCACGCCGCTGCCCGGCGGACACTCGAACGCCACCTTCGCGATCCAGCGCGACGGCTGCGAGCTGGTGCTGCGCCGCCCCCCTCGGCCGCCGCTGCCGCCGGGCGCGCACGACGTGGTGCGCGAGGGTCGCGTGCTCCAGGCGCTGCACGGCACCGCCGTGCCCGTGCCGCGCGTGCTGGACATCTGCGAGTCGAGCGAGGTGATCGGCGCGCCGTTCGTCCTGATGGACTTCGTGGAGGGCCACGTGCTGGAGAGCACGGTGCCTCCGGCGCTCGACTCGCCCGGCCAGCGGCAGCTCATCGCCGAGGCCTTCATCGACACGCTCGTCGCCGTGCACTCCGTCGACGTCCGCGCCGCCGGCCTCGACTGGCTCGGCAAGCCCACCGGCTACCTCGAGCGCCAGCTCCGCCGCTTCTCCGGATCGTGGGAGGTGAACCGCACACGCGAGGTCGAGTCGATCACCGAGCTGGAGCGTCGCCTCCGCGAGGGGCTGCCCTCGTCGAGCGAGACCACGCTCGTCCACGGCGACGTGCGCCTGGGCAACGCGCTGTTCGCGCCGCGCCCGCCCGCCCGCGTGGCCGCGCTGCTCGACTGGGAGATGTCCACCCTCGGCGACCCGCTCGCCGACCTCGGCTACATGTGCGCGTCGTGGACCGACGTGGGCAACACGGCGCCGCCGATGTTCCACCTCTCCACCCTCACCGGCGCGCCGGGCTTCCCGACCCGCACCGAGCTGGTGGCCCGGTACGAGGCGCGCTCCGGCCGCCGCGTCACCGACCTGCCCTGGTACACGGCGCTCGCGCTGTGGAAGACCGCCGTGTTCATGGAGGGCAACTACCGCCGCGCCCTGTATGGGATGTCCGACGACTCGTTCGCGCTGGGCTTCCGCACCGGCGTGGAGGAGCTCGCGGAGATGGGGTTGGCCGCGCTGCGCTGAGCTCCGCCCCGGGGCGGAGTCCGCTCGTTCGCTGTCCTGGAATCGGCCGCTATATGCGGCACAGGGCAGGACAGCTCAGCGGAACGTCATCAGCTCGCGGTCGTGCTCCAGGTGCGAATGGTCGTTGAAGGTCACTAGGCGCAGTCCGCCGCGGCCGCTCATCAGCTTCGTCACCCCGGTGTTCACGCAGACGCGGTTCAGCGTGACGAACGACGAGCCCGGCGCGCCGATCAGCTCCACGCAGATCGCCGCGATCGGACCGCCCGACGTGTAGACGAACGCGCTCTCGCCGCTGCCCAGGGAGGCCGCGAGCTCCGTCACCGCGTCGAGCGAGCGGCGCTGGAACGCCGGCCAGGTCTCCTCGCAGGGCGAGCCGTCGCCCGCCTCGATCCAGGCGAGCAGCGCCGAGTCGAGCACCTGCTGGAACTCGCGCGAGGACATGCCGGGCGCCGCGCCCATCTCGTTGCGGTCGCCGTCGAGCTCGGGGCCGTGGGCGGCGAGCACGGCGGCGGTGTCGTACTCGTTCCAGCGCTCGTCGAGCGCCGGCTCCACACGCGCGGTGTCGATCTGCCGGCGCAGCGTGCCCGCCGCCACTCGCGTGGGTTCGAAACCACGCGCTTTCAGCGCCGCGTCCACCAGGTCGGACTGCCGCTCTCCGATCTCCGAGAGCACGTCGTACGAGTCGCCTCCGAACGAGGCCTGGGCGTGGCGGATGAGGTGGATGACGGGCATGTTGGGCTTGGAGGATCCACAGCGCTCCGGCGGACCGGCGTCCCCGCGGGTGTCGCGCTCACTGAGAATCGGCAGCGTGCCAGCCGTCCTCGTTCACGGCAACCCCGATAGCCACCTCCTCTGGGAACGCGTACAGGAGCACCTCGGCAACGAGCACGAGGTCCTGGCCGTGGACCTCCCAGGCTTCGCGGTACCGCTCGAGGATGCCAGCTTCCCCGCCACCAAGGAGGCTTACGTCGACTGGCTGATCGAACGGATCGAGGAGATGGCGGAACGCAGCGGGCCGGTGGACCTGGTCGGACACGACTGGGGCTCTCTGATGGTGCAGCGCATCGCCTCGATCCGTCCCGATCTCCTCAGCTCGCTGGCGTGCGGCGGCGCCACAGTGGACGTGGACTACCCGTGGCACGAGATCGCCCAGATCTGGCAGACGCCCGGCGAGGGCGAGCGCTACATGGAGGAGGAGCTGACCGAGGAGGTCAGCGTTCCCTACCTGATCGAGAACGGCGTGCCGGAGACCTACGCCCGGCGCAACTCGTGGCTCGTGCCCGGCAACAAGGACTGCATCCTGAAGCTGTACCGCTCGGCGGTGCACGTCGGCAGGGAGTGGCAGCCCGAGCTCGAGCAGGTGCGGCTGCCGAGCATGGTGATCTGGGGCCGCGACGATCCCTACGTTCCGCTCGAGTGGGGCGAGCGCCTGGCCGAGCGGATCCAGGGCGAGCTCGTGGTGCTCGACTGCGCGCACTGGTGGCCGTTCGAGCGGCCGCGTGAGACCGCCGAGGCGCTGCAGCGGCTGTGGTCGTCGGCGCGCACGCCCGCGTCGGCCGCGTAAGTGGA
>DATNBJ010000434.1:0-6574 GCA_035572055.1 Thermoleophilaceae bacterium
CCCAGCCGCTCGCTGACCACGGCCACCGCCGCCTCCGACGGCTTGCCCACGATCTTGGGCTGAACGGACGACGCCTTCGCCAGCGCCGCGGCGGTCATCGCGCCACGCGAGATGATCGGACCGTTCGCCCCCGCGTACGCCGGCACGTAGCTGCCGGTCAGCAGCTCGCCGCCGGCCATGATCGCCCGCGCCGCGTGCTCCAGCTCCTCGAGCGACAGCTCGTCCACGTGCGCGACGAACACCACCTCGGCCTTCTCCGCGTCGACGCCTTCGACGAGACGAACGCCATGGGCGGCCATGTACTGGGCGGCGGATTCCGTGCCGAAGAGGCGCACCGTCGCCCCGGGGTGGTGCTGCTCCAGGTAATAGAGAGCGCTCCGGAGCGGAGTGAGCATCTGCTCGTCGGCAACGGGCAGACCCACGTCGCGCAGACCCGCCGCGAACCCCTCGGGCGACACGTGGCTGCCGTTCGTGAACAGAACGAACGAGCGGCCCGAGCCGAGAATCTTCTCCAGGACCTCGACCGCGCCGGGCGCAACGTGCGCGACGGCCCCCGCTCGATGAACCAGCGTGCCGTCAACGTCGAAGACGAACCCGCGGACGTCGTCAAGACGCACGGCGCCACACCACCACGTCATCGCCCTTCTCGAAGCGCATGTACGAGATCGACTCGCGCTTCGACACCTCCTGGAGCAGCCGCACGAGCGGCGAGCGCCCCGGCCGCAGGAACTCCCTCGGCTGCTCGGTGGCGGGCGGGGAGGCGAGCATCGCGTCGACCTGCTCGGCCGGCATCGTGGCCCGCAGCAGCAGCTCCTCGTCCGAGATCCGCGTGCCGAACTTCTCGCGCGCGCTCTCCAGCGAGATCGGCTCCACGTGCTCCAGCTCCTTCGCGCGCGGACGCGAGAGCACGAGGTCCTTGATGTCCTGATCCGGGGGCGCCGCCTCGGCCGCGTAGTGGCCGTGGAAGTAGCGAACGGTCTCGTCGGACACGGTCCGCCAGCGCTCGCCGTCCACCACGTTCATCACCGCCTGCTGCACCATGAGCTGCGACACCGGCGTGACCACGATCGGGTAGCCCATCTCGGCGCGCACGCGGACGATCTCCTCGAGCGTCTGGTCGAACAGCTCGGGCCGGCGCAGCTCGCCGAGCATCCGCCGCGTGGTCGTGACCATCCCGCCGGGAAGCTGGTGCCGGTAGTAGACCGCGTCGAACTCCTTCGGCGTGCCCGGTGGGAGGCCCTTGTCGCGGGCGAGCGCACGGAAGTGGGCGGACATCTCCGCCAGCGCCTCGGTGTCGAGCCGGTGCGAGAAGCCCTCCGCCTCGAGGTTGCCGATCGTCGATTCGCAGACGGGGTTGGAGGTACCCGACCCGACGACGCCCACCGCGGTGTGGAGTACTTGGAAGCCCGCCTGCGCCCCGGCCATGTACATGAGCGGCGCGAGGCCGATCGTGCAGTGCGAGTGCAATTCGAGGGTGCGATCGCCGGCGGCCTGCAGGAACGGCGGCGCGAGGTCGCGCACGGCGTCGACCGTGAGCAGCCCGCCCGGGTCCTTCAGGTAGAGCCGGTCCATGTCGGGGCAGTCCGCCAGCGCGGCGGCCCGCTGCGCGTAGTACTCGTGCGTGTGAACCGGGCTGATCGAGTAGGTGAGCCCGAGCACGACCTCGTCGACGCCCGCCTCCTTCGCCATCCGCGCGAGCCGGATCAGGCGCTCGGGCACGTTGGCACCATCGATGATCTGGAGGCGCCGGATCCCGTTGCGCACCACGCAGCGGAAGACGAGGCGCATGAACTCCTCGTCGGCCGGCACCCAGGCGATGAAGCGCATGCCCGGGGTGATCATGCCGAGCGGCGTGTTCGGCATCGCCGCGCTGACCAGCCGCAGCCGCTCCCACGGATCCTCCTTGTGGAAGCGCACCGACACGGCCATGTGCGTGCTCGATGTGAAGTCGAGCGCGTGGTAGCCAACGCGGTCCATCACGGGCGCGATCGACAGCACGTCCGGCGTGGTGAGCCCCGTGGCGCCCCAGAGGCTCTGGTTGCCGTCGCGGGTGGTGGTGTCGACGATGTCGATCATCCTGCTCATGCCGCTATCGCCTCCTCCTCGAGCCAGCGGGTGGTGACCGCGCCGTTCGCGAAGTCCTGGTGTGCCAGCACGCTCGCGAGCAGCGAGCGGTTGGTCTCCACGCCCTCCACCTCGAGACCGTCCAGCGCCTCGAGCATCAGCGCCACCGCCCCCTCGCGATCGTCCGCACGCGCGATCAGCTTGGCCATCAGCGAGTCGTAGTAGGGCGGGATGCTCGCGCCGTCGCGGCAGTGCGTGTCCACGCGCAGGCCGGGCAGGTCCGGCACGGCGAAGCGCGAGAGCGTGCCCGGGCTCGGCATGAAGTTCTTCGAGACGTCCTCCGCGGTGAGCCGGCACTCGATCGCGTGGCCGCTCAGCACCACGTCCTCCTGCCGCATGCTCAGCGGCTTGCCGGCCGCGATGCCGAGCTGCTCGGCCACCAGGTCGTAGCCGGTCACCTCCTCGGTCACCGGATGCTCCACCTGGATGCGGCAGTTCACCTCGAGGAAGAAGAAATCGCCGCGGTCCGCGTCCACGATGAACTCCACGGTGCCGAGGTTGCGGTAGCCGAGCCTGCGCGCCATGGCCACGCCGGCCTCGCGCAACGCGTCGCGAGTGGTCTCCGCCAGGAACGGCGCGGGCGCCTCCTCCACGAGCTTCTGGTAGCGGCGCTGCACCGAGCAGTCGCGCTCGCCGAGCTGGATCGCGTTGCCGTGGTCGTCGGCCGCCACCTGCACCTCCACGTGGCGGGCGTTGCGGATGAAGCGCTCGCCGTACAGCCGCTCGTCGCCGAACGCGGCGCGCGCTTCGGCCACCGCTACGCCGAACAGGCCGGCCAGCTCGTCGGGGCCGGTGACCAGCTTGATTCCGCGCCCGCCGCCACCGCCGGCGGCCTTCAGGAGCAGCGGATAGCCGGATTCCTCGGCGAGCGCTCGCGCCTCGTCGAGCGTGGCCAGCTCGCGGCCGGGCACCACCGGCAGGCCCGCTGCCTCCGCCTCCCGGCGGGCACGCAGCTTGTCGCCCGCCAGCTCGATCGCCTCCACCGGCGGGCCGACGAACGTGATCCCGTGCTCGTGCGCGAGCGTCGCTAGCGCCGGGTTCTCCGAGAGGAAGCCGTAGCCGGGGTGGATCGCGTCGCAGCCGGTGCCGAGCGCCGCCTGGACGATGAGCTCGGGGCGGAGGTAGCTGTCGCCGGCCGAGGCCGGCCCGATGCACACCGCGCGGTCCGCCATCTCCGCAGCCATGCCGTCCATGTCCACCTCGGAGGCTCCCACCACGGCCTCGAGCCCGAGCTTGTGGCAGGCGCGGACGATCCGCACCGCGATCTCGCCCCGGTTCGCGACGAAGACCCTGGAGACGCTCATCCGTCCGGCTCGACCCGGAACAGCGGCGCCCCGTACTCGACGAGCTCGCCGTTCTGGGCGACCACCTCGGCGATCGTCCCGGAGACGCCCGCGGGGATCGAGTTCATCATCTTCATCACTTCGATCAGGCACACCACGGTGTCGGGCCCAACCTTGGCACCGACATCGACGAACGGGGCGGCGCCCGGGGCTTCGGCCCTGTAGAAGGTTCCAAGCATCGGGGCGTTGATCGCGAGGCCGTTGGAGATCGGGTCTGGGGTGTGGGGTGTGGGGTCTGGGGAAACGACTCCTGCCCCGCGAAGAACATGCAGCTTGAAGCCGGCGGTCTCGATCAGCAGCTCATCGAGATCCGATTCGTCGATGAGCTTGAGGATCTCGCGGACGTCCTCGTCGCTAAGCATTCGGCTTCGCCCCGAACTTGCTCATCACCATGTCGATCGCGGAGAGCGGTTTCGCACCCTCCGGGCGCTTCGCCGTCGCGGTCACGGGACGGGACTGAACCACGAACAGCTCGCCGCCGCCGTCCAGCGCCCATTCGATGTCCTGCCGCGAGCCGAAGTGCTTCTCCACGCGGCGGCCGACGTCCACCAGGGAGGCGAGCTGCGTCTCGTCCAGGCAGGGCGCATCCCGCCGCTCGTCCGCGATCTCGCGCCGCACCGCGCCGCGACCATCGGGCCCGGGCACGTACTCGACGTCCTTCGGGCTCACGGTCCGCTTGACCACCTCGCGGGTGACCTTGCTGACGAGGTAGTCGTCGGGCGTCACCTCGCCGCCGACCACGGCCAGGCCGAGGCCCCACGAGGCGTTGATCGCCACCATGCTCGGGTCGCCGCTCACCGGGTTGCAGGTGAACATCACGCCGGACACCGCGGCGTCGACCATGAGCTGCACGGTGACCCCCATCGCCGGCGGCTGGCCGTCGCCGAGCCGCGCGCGATAGGTGAGCGCCTCCGGGCTGAACAGGCTGATCCAGCAGTCGCGAACCGCGTCGCAGATGCCGTCGGCGCCCCTGACCCAGAGGTAGGTCTCCTGCTGGCCGGCGAAGGTGGCGTCGGCGCTGTCCTCGCCGAGCGCGCTCGAGCGGACCGCCACCGGGACGTCCTCACCCAGCTCGGCATAGCGTGCGGCGATCTCCGACCGCACCGCCTCCGGCACGGCCGCGGAGCGCATCTCCTCGCCCAGCGCCCGCGACAACGCCGCCACCCGGCTGACGTCGCCCGGGTCGAGCGATGCCAGAGCCTTCTCCACGCGCCCCCCGAGCCCGGCCTCCGACACGAACAGCCGGAAGGCCGACACCGACAACGCGAACCCCGGCGGCACCGGGATCTCGCCCGCGATCAGCTCACCCAGGCTCGAGCTCTTGCCGCCGAACTCGGCGGCGTCCGCCTGCCGCAGCTCGGCAAGCGGACGGGTGTGCGCTTCCGGGCTCACCTGCCCAGGATCGTGACGAGGCCGGAGGTGCCGTCCACGCGAATCATCTGGCCGGTCTTGATCTCCGCCGTCGCGCGGCCGGTGCCCACCACCGCCGGGAGCCCATACTCGCGGCAGACGATCGCCGCGTGCGACATCACGCCGCCCACGTCGGTCACCGTCGCCTTGATCTTGGAGAAGATCGGCGCCCAGGCTGGCGAGGTCGACCCGGTGACGAGGATCTCGCCCTCGCGCACGTCCGCGATCTGGTCCACGGTCTTCACGACGCGCGCGGGGCCCTCGACCGTGCCCGGCGACGCCGCCGCGCCCACCAGCTCGCTGCCGCCCTCCACCTGCCGCGCCCACTCCTGCACGCGCTGGGTGGTGACGCCCCAGAGCATGATCGTCATCGGGTCGGTGACGGCCTCGGGGGTCACGCCGAGCGCCGGCGGCGGCGTCCAGTCGGCCAGCTTGGCCAGCAGCTCGCGGCGCCGCTTCACGATCGGCGGCCAGTGCGACGGGCCGAGCGGATCACCGCCGGTGGCCCAGGTGAGCACGAGCTCGTCGAGCGCCGACATGACCTCGCCGCGGCTGAGCATGAACAGGTCGTCCGTCTGCTCGAGGAAGCCGTTGCGCACAAGCAGGTCGCCGAACTCCCGCAGCTTGTTCCACCAGCGCGTGAGGAACCAGTAGTCGCAGAAGAACTTGTGCTCCTCCACGTAGGGGAAGACCTGCCGCGACAGGGCGAGCAGCTCGTCGAAGCCCTGCTGGGCCTCCGCGTCGAGCAGCGAGCGGTACTCCTCGGCGAGCCGGTCGCGCTCGCGCTGGACCTCCTCGGTGGGCCGGTCGATTCGCTGGCCGGCCTTCAGGGCGCTGATGTGCCCGATGAGCGCCGCGTAGGGAATGCTCGGGTCGTCGAGCCAGCTCTTGTAGTAGTGGTAGAGCCCGTCGCCGGTGGCCATGTTGAACCAGGGGTCCTTCACGGCGGCGAGATCCTCGAGCCATGCCTGCCCGGCCTCGCTCTTCGCCAGCTCGGCGTCGATCTCGTCCGGTGTCCGGCCCTCCACGAAGGCGGAGTCCACGCCGTCCTCGATCGCCCGCCGTGCCAGCCGCCGCAACTCGGCGTCCGGCCTGAACAGCAGCACGTCGATGCCGGCCACCATCTGCGCGACGTGCTGGTCGGGGATGTCCGGCAGGTTGGCCTTGCAGAGGTCGACGAAGGTCGAGTATGCGCCATAGCCCAGGAGCAGGAACTCGAAGTGGTGCTGCCACATCCGCTCGGAGAGGCTCAGGCAGCGCCGATAGCCGTCGAGCACCTTGTAGAAGCGCGTGTCCTCGTCACCGAAGACGACGTCCTCGGGCTCGTACTCGGGGAGGTCCGCGACCTCGAGCGCCTCGAGCTCGGCGAGGAGCGCCTCCATCTTCTTCTTCCACTTCGCGTACAGCTCGTCCCAGTTCTGGAAGTAGTAGCCCGCGCGCTTCTGGAAGTACTCGGCGCGCTCGGCGATCTTCGCCGGGTCGGTCACCGCGTTGACCGAGATGTAGACGTAGGAGTTCACGACGCGGTAGTCGATCCCCATCGCGGGCGGGACCGCGAACGCGCGGTTCTGCCAGTTCGCCAAGGCGTAGTACGGCCCGTCGGTCGACGTGATGTCGAAGGCCGGCATCGGCACCGGGAAGTGCATCGAGTTCCAGAACCAGAGCCGCGCCTCGTCGGGCTCGCGGCGCTCCTCGGC
>DATNBJ010000435.1:0-11307 GCA_035572055.1 Thermoleophilaceae bacterium
GATGCAGGCGCTGTCGGGGATCATGTCGCTCACCGGCCACCCCGACGGGCCGCCGGCGAAGGTCCCCATCGCCGCGCTCGACTTCGGCAGCGCCCTGTATGGCGTGGTAGGCATCCTTGCCGCTCTGCACCAGCGCGAGTCGAGCGGCCGCGGGCAGTGGGTGCAGGCGTCGCTGCTCGAAACGAGCCTCGCGTGGCTGTCGATGCACATCACGAGCCTGCTCGCCGGCGGCCCGGAGCCGCGGCGCGAGGGTACGCGCAGTCCCTTCTTCGCCCCGTACGAGGCGTACGCCACCGCGGACGGTTACCTCGTGGTAGTCGGCACCGGGGGGAAGAACCGCTGGGAGGCGTTCTGCCGGGCGGTCGGACTCGAGCGCCTCCAGGACGATCCACACTTCGCCACCAACAGCGACCGCGTGCAGAACGCCGAGGCGCTGCGCGTCGAGGTGGAGGCCGTGCTGCGTGAGCATCCCACCGCGCACTGGGAGGAGCGCCTGCGTGACGAGGGCGTGGCGTACGCGGAGGTGCAGACGCTGGCGCAGGTGCTCGACTCCGAGCAGGTGGCCGAGCTCGGCGCGCTCGCGCATGTGACGCACCCGACCGCGGGCGAGGTGCCGATCGTGAAGCTGCCGATCTCGTTCTCGAACGCTCGCTCCACCAGCCCCGCGGCACCGCCCGCGCTCGACTCACACAGCGGCAACGGCTTCGCTTAGGCTCCGCAGCGTGGCTCGCACGCACTACTTCCCGACGGATCGCGTGCACTTCACGTGGGACGAGGGACACGAGCCGGTGCTCTCCGTGGACGACGGCGACACGGTCGTCGTCTGGACCCGCGACGTGAGCGACAACCAGATCGACCCGGACTCGGACGTGAGCGTGCTGGCCGGTCTCGACATGAGCCGGCTATACCCGCTCGCGGGTCCGATCCACGTGAACGGGGCGGCGCCCGGGGACACGCTCGCCATCGAGATCCTCGACATCCGCACCCAGGGCTGGGGCTGGGTCGCGATCCTGCCCGAGCTGGGGCTCTTGCCCGGCGACTTCCCCGATCCCTACCTGAAGATCCTCGATCTGAGCCGCGGCGACTTCGCCTGGTTCCGCGAGGACATCGCCATCCCGATCGAGCCGTTCTTCGGCACGATGGGCGTCTGCCCCGCGGGAGCGCGGGAGCAGTCGGTGATGCCGCCCGGGAACTGCGGCGGGAACCTCGACATCCGTCAGCTCGTGCGCGGCACCACGCTCTACCTGCCGGTGCACGTGGACGGCGCGCTGTTCAGCTGCGGCGACGCCCACGCCGCGCAGGGCGACGGCGAGGTGTGCGTGACCGGCATCGAATCGCCGATGTACGCGACGCTGCGCTTCACGCTCGAGAAGGGCCGCACGATCCCGGCGCCGCAGTTCCGCACGACCGGACCACTCACGCCGCGTGTCGACGGCGGCGGCTTCTACGCCACCACCGGCGTGGGCCCCGATCTGTACGAGAACGCGCAGAACGCGATCCGCGCGATGGTCGACCACCTCGGCGAGGCGCACGGGCTGTCGCGCGAGGACGCCTACGTGCTGTCGAGCCTCTGCGTCGATCTCAAGATCTCCGAGATCGTGGACGCCGGGCAGTACATCGTCAGCGCGTTCTTGCCTGACGCCGTGTTCGTGTAGCGCTTCATGGCCCTCCTCACAACGAGGAGGGCCATGGCTTCGTCCAGATCAGTAGACCTTGTCCGCGGCGTACTCGGCCTGCGCCAGGGTGAACCGATCACCGGCAGAGGACGACAGCTGTTCGATCAGCCCGCTCTTGGACATCGACATCGTGTGCAGGTAGTTCTTCGCCGCCTCGACCGCCTCGGCGTTCCAGTCGGCACCCACGTGATTCGCCGCGAACGTCGCGTCCGCTCTCGAGTAGCCCTCGCCCGCCGAGGACGACAGCTGCTCGATCAGGCCCTTCTTCGAGAATCCGTCCAAGTCGATGTAGTCCCGCGCTGACGCCAGGGCGTTCTTCTGCCCCGAGGTCATCTCAGGCGCGTGCTTCTTGCGGTGATGAGCAGCCGTTGTCGCACTGCTGTCGCTGGCCGACGCCGCTGAACTTGCGGTCGCTGTCTGTCCCGAGCTGCTGCTGTTGTGCGAGCCTGCGATCGCGCCGATGACAGCGAGCACCGCAAGGCCGCCGAGAGCCTTCTTCATGTTTCTCCTCTAGTGGGTCGATGGACGGGCGGCTCCATCGGCCTCCTGCCTGAGCACCGCGCAGCTCCCCTGCCGCGTCATTACCACCATGCGTCAGGTCGCCTGATTTCGCCAGCCCCGGTTTGGGTTACTTGAGCATTCCCCCGAATGGCGGGACCGGGCGCAGCCGCCCGTCCGTAATCTGGGTTCGTGATCGCGAAAGCGCTCATCGGGCTGCTCCTCGCCGCGTTCGCGGGCAGCGGCACGTCCACTCACCAGCAGCTCGGCCGCTCCTACGCCGGCCGTCCCATCGACGCGGTCCGCGTGGGCAACCCCAACGGCACTCGGGTGCTCGTGTTCGGCGCGATCCACGGCAACGAGCTGGCCGGCATCGCGGTCGTCCGGGCGCTCGAGCGCGTGCACACGAACGCGGACCTCTGGATCGTCTCCAACCTGAACCCGGACGGCGCGGCGCGCGGCATCCGCCAGAACGGCCGCGGCGTGGACCTGAACAAGAACTGGTCCTCGGAGTGGCACCGCGGCGGCCACCCGTTCGGCGTCTACTACGGCGGCCCGAAGCCGTTCTCGGAGCGCGAGACGCGGATCGCCCGCGACCTGATCGAGCGGATCAAGCCGCGCGTGACCATCTGGTACCACCAGCACATGAACGTGATCTGGGCCTTCGGGCCGAGCACCCTGGCCGGCCGCATCTACGCGCGCGCGAGCGGCGAGCGGCTCTATCACCACCACTGGCTGCCGGGAACCGCGGCCAACTGGCAGAACCACACGCTCGCGAACTCCTCCTCATTCACCGTGGAGCTCCCCGCGGGCAGCCTCACGCCGCAGCAGGTCCGCACCCACGTTCACGCGGTCCTGCACCTGGCGGAGGCCACCCGCGGGGCGCCCCACGCCTAGCCCCCGGACTAGACGAGGACGGCCCGGCCCGCCTTGATCGCGAACGGCTGCTGGCGCTCGAACGCCGGGTCGGGCGCGCCGGCCGTGAAGTAGTTCGGCGTCTGGTACGGCGGCATCTTGGCCACGATGTCCTTGGCGAACCTCCTGTAGCCGCCCTTGAACTCGCCGTCGGCCCAGACCTGCTTCAGCTTCTCGGTGAAGAGCCCGTTGCGATCGCCGTCGGCCGAGGTCTGGTTGTCCTGGCAGCCCGAGATCAGGATCACCGACGCGCCGATGTCGGTCTTGTCGAATGGCTTCACCCGACCCTGGATGCGGTCGTAGTCGACCTTCCGCGCCCTGTAGTCGTTCGCGCACACGTCCGCGGGCATCGCCTTCGCCTGCGGCGCACTCACCAGTCCGGGCTGCACCGCGGCGAGCACGACCTCGAGCACCGTCCCGCTGTGACAGCTGTCCGAGAGCACGGCGATGCGCACCCCCGGGGCGAAGGTGCCGAAGGCGGCGTACAGCTCGTCGTCCACGATCTGGCGGTCGAACGACACCCAGGTCTCGTCCATGCGGTCGGCCTCGTCGCCGTTCGTGTCCGGTACCTGGCCGCCGTGGCCCGAATAGGTCAGGAGGAAGATGTCGCCGTCCTCGAGCTCGGTCACGGCGTTCGCCAGCTCCTCGAGGATGGCCGAGCTCGTGGCCTCGGCGGTGAGTAGCTTGTGGACGTCGTACCCGAGGCCCTCGGCGATGGCCGCGAGGTCGTTGGCGTCAGCCTCGCAGGCGTTCAGCTCGCCCGCCCAGCCTCCGTACGCGTCCGGGTCGACGCGGTTGAGCCCGATATGGAGCGATCGTCCCTTGGCCATTGCAGCAGCCTCCTAGGAATCGAGGATCGCCCCCTCATGCGCAAGGGTCCCTGATCGGACCCCTCGTGTCAATGACTCAAAACGGGCGGTCAGATGTGGTTGGCGTAGCTGTCCGCGAGCGCGGCGGCGGAGGCCTCCACGTCGCCGATCCCGATGTGGTCGCTCAGGATCGCGGCCGCCGAGGGGAGCGACTCGGGCCAGCTCTCGGGCTTCCACAGGTTCGAGCGGATCACGCACTTGGCACAGTGGAGATAGACCTGCTCCGCGCTCACCACGAGCGCCAGCGCCGGCGGCTTGCCGCCCGTCTCGAGCCCCTCGAGCAGCGCGGGGTCGCGGGTGAGCTCCACGGTGCCGTTAACGCGCAGCGTCTCGCCGAGGCCGGGGATCAGGAAGACGAGCCCCACGTGCGGGTTCTCGATCATGTTCTGCAGACCGTCGAGGCGGCGGTTGCCGGTGGCGTCGGGGATCGCCAGGCGGTGGTCGTCGAGCACCTGCACGAAGCCGGGCGGCCCGCCCTTCGGCGACACGTCGCAGGCGCCGGCGGCATTCGCGCTCGCAACGAGCAGGAAGGGCGACAGCGCGATGAACTCGCGGCAGTGCCCGTCCAGGTGGTCGAGCTCCTTGCGCACGCTCCGCTCCTTCGGCGGCGGGTACAGCTCGCGGAGCTGCTCGACCGTGGTTATCGCGTGCTCAGCGGCCATGCCGCCGAGGATGCTACGCGGTCGCGTCCGGAGCGCTTGGCGTCGTACAGAGCGTCGTCTGCCGCGCCGAACAGCTCGGAGTCGCCGAGCTCGTCGCCGGCCGAGCGCGCGGCCACGCCGAGGGAGACGGTCGGCGGGGAGCCGAACGTGGCGCTGCGTTGACGACGTCGGCCACAATCTGCGGCGTGCGTCTCTGTGTGACGGTGCTCTTGTTGACGCTGCTCGTCGCCGCGCCGGCGTCGGCGGGTGAGCTGACGAGCCGCTCGTTGCCGCGGGGGTGCATCCAGGACACCGACGCGGTCGTCGCGTTCGCCTGCGACCCGGAGCGGCAGGCCGGCGCGCCGCTGCTCGCGCTCGGCGCGAAGACCGGCCGCCGCCTCGAGGGCGCCGAGCCGCTCCAGCCGGGCGAGACGCTGACGCTCACCTGGAGCCATCCGTCGGCGCGGGCGGTGCTCTACGTGTTCGTCGCGAGCCCGATCGGTACGCGGGGCGCGGTGATCAACCTGCGCCGGCGCGCGGAGCGGGTGGTGGTCACCGCCGGCGACGGCGGGAGCCTGACGGTCACGCCCGGCGGAGTGGTGCCCGTGCCACAGCGCTTGCGCGTGCCGTGGCAGCCGCGAACGCCACGGGCCGCCGCGCGCCTCGTTCTCCACGCCGTGCGGCACATGGAGCGGTCCGTCCTGGCGGTTCAGACGCTGTGCGCGTCCCTGCCGGGCGGCGTCCGCGACTACTACACGTTCGGCTCGCCGTCCGATGACGACCAGTGCCTCGGAGCCATGGCCCTCTTCATCCACGGGGACGAGAACGTGCCCGGGGTCGTGTCGACACACGCGTCCGGGTTGTCGGTGGCGGTGTCCGGCTCGCACGCGGTGATGCGGACGCGGCTGGTGCACCGGTACCGGCCGCAGAGCCCGGGCGAGGCCCGGCGCATCGCGGTGAACGCGCGGGCGCTGCTGGTGCGCGACTCGACCGGCGTGTGGCTGCTGGCGACCCCCGAGACGCTGTTCCCTCTGACGGCGGTGGTCCACCGCCGGGCGTTCCCGGATGCCGAGCTGCGCGACGTGTACCGCTTCACGGCGCGCCGCGGACGCCAGTGGACCGGCCACGGCGTGCGGATCAAGCGGCAGGCGACGGCGCGGCAGGTGCCCTCGCCGTGCAGCGTGTCGTCCTCGGCCGACCCCGCGGGCGACGTGTCCGTGGAGACGGTCGAGCCCGCCCGCGACCAGGCGCTCCACAGCGGCGGCGACCTGCTGACCGCCGGCTTCGACGGGCGCTGCCTGACCCTGCGGACGGCTGGTGCGCTGCCCGCCGCGTTCTCGGTGGTGGTGGACTCGGGCCACCCGAACATCCGGGTGGCGAACGGCGTGGTCGAGGTCTACAACGGCGACGATGCCGACGAGCTGACGCCGATCCGCGGCGCGACCGCCCACCTCGATGAGAACTCGCTGACGGTCTTCCTGCCCACAAGCGCCTCGGTCGACGACCTCGAGCTCGACGTCGACGTGAACGGTGTGCGCTACGGGGACTCCGTGGCGCTACCGTAGCGCCGCCGAACGGCGGCAACAGAGGGCGTCCGATGCGACGTGTCTGCACTTTCCCAGCACATAGCTGGGAAATCGCAGACAGGTGCCCGTTACGGGCCGAACGGCAGCTGCTGACCGACCCCCAGGTCGCGCGCCAGCACCGCCCCGATCTCCCGCCGCGCCCGCTCGAGCGGGATCTCGCTGTCGCCCAGGAGCGCCCTGACCCCGAAGCCGTCGATCAGAGCCAGCGCCCGGTCGGCCACCTCCTCCGGATCGCAGCGCTTGAACTCCCCGTCCTCCACGCCCGCCGCGATTGCGTCCGCGAACCAGTCGCGCATCCGCCGGTAGAGCTCCTCCGCGACCGGCCGCAGCTCGGGGTGGCGCACCGCGCGGAGCCAGAGCTCGACCCAGAGCACCCAGTCGCGCTCCGAAGACTCGTCGAGCGGCAGGCACTGGTCGACCATCCCCGCCAGGCGCTCGGCGTGCGAGGAGGCCGCCGGCGCCTTTTCCCCGATCCGCAGGTCGCCCGCGTGCTCGAACGAGTACTCCAGCGCCTCGGCAAGCAGGGCCTCGCGGGTCTCGAAGTGGTAGTGGACCAACGCCGTGGACACACCCGCGTCCATCGCGATCCGCGCGATTCGCACCTCCTCGATGCCCTCGGAGGCGATGCGCCTCACCGCGGCCGCGAGGATCCGGTCGCGGCCGCTCGGAGCGCCGGAGCGGGCAGGCTCGGCGCTCACAGCCCCAGGTCGCCTCGAATCCGGTCGGCGAACCAGGCCAGGGCGGCGTCGCGCTCCGACAGCGGCCCGCACTCGTAGTCGCGGGTGCCAAGGCCGGTCTGCACGTTCCTCACGAGGTCGATGTCCTCGTGGGCCACGATCGTGTTCAGCCGCAGGTTCAGCCGCTGCGCCACGCGGGTGCGCAGGCTGTTGTGAACCGGCCGGTAGCACTCGTAGTGGTCGTGCGACGAGTCCACGCCGGTCGGCCGGATCACCCAGGTGTTCATCTGATCGGGATAGATGTCGAGGATGGTGTTCGGGTAGATGAACACGTAGCGCCAGACGCGCAGGTCGTCGGCGGAAAGCCCCGGCATCGGCTGCACGATCTTCGAGTAGAGCCGGACGATCCAGTTGTCCGTCGGCTCCTCGCGGTGCGGCGCCTCGAACCAGACCCAGTGGTCGTGGATGTCGGCCTCGTAGCGCTTGTAGTCGAGCAGCCGGACCAGGGCCGGATGCGCGATCGGGATGTGGTACCCGTCCAGGTAGTTCTCGGCGACCACCTTCCAGTTGGCCGGCTCCTCGCCGTCATAGGGAGAGAACGGGACCAGGGAGGCGATGTCGTAGCGCTCGAGCCGTTCCGCCAGCCCATCCACGAGCGAAGCGAACGGCGCCGCATCGGGATCCAGGTTCACGAACACGAGCCCGCACCACTCCTCCACGCGCGCGGGGAACAGGCCGAGCGCGCTCTTGTCGAGGTCCTCGCCGAACGCGCGCACCTCGGGCAGGCCGATCAGCGTGCCGTCGAGCTTGTAGGTCCAGCCGTGGTAGCGGCAGCGGATCGCGTTCTTGCACTGGCCGGAGCCCGTGAGCAGCATCGAACCGCGGTGGCGGCACACGTTGCGGAACGCGCGCAGATCGCCGTTCTCGTCGCGCACGACCAGAACAGGCTGATTTCCCGCCCACGCCGTCACGTAGCTGCCGCGCTCTCGGAGCGAGGAAACGTGCCCGGCGAGCTGCCAGGTTCGCTCGAAGATAAGCCTCTGTTCGCGCTCCTGAAGCTCGGGATCGAGATACAGGTTCGGGTGCAGCGCACCGCCCGTCGACACCATCACCGGGTCCATTCCGACTCCTGACTGATCTTGTGGTCAGTTAGTGTTAGTCTACCCGTCATGGCCCTGCGCGTGGCGCCGCAATCGTGGCTTTCGGTCACGCCCGAGCCCGAGCGCGAGCTTCCGGAAGCCCTCGCGACGCTCCGCTACGAGGCGGATCCACCCCCGCCCGAAGGCGTGAACGAGGAACGGGAGCGGATCGAGAAGCTGATCCTGCACGGGAGCCAGCGCGACTGGCTCGCCTATCTCACGCGGGCGCTCGACGAGACCGAGCGCACCCGCCCCAGCAACAACCCGGGCGTGGTTCGCGCCCGCGCGATCGTCCGCGAGGTGATCGCCAACCATCACAACCTGCTCCTCGGCCTGCCGGGCCGGGGCGCCGACCGTACGGCGGATGAGCGCCGACGACTGAACGGAGGACCTGCATGACCGCTTCGCTCTCCCCCGCGGCCGCCGCCGGCGAGCTCACACCCGAGCAGCTCGAGCTCCAGCAGCGGGCGCGCGCCTTCGTTGAGGACGTGCTGATGCCGCTCGAGGAGGAGGCGGAGCGCAAGGGCGGCCGCCTGCCCGCCGAGACCCTCCAGGCCGTCCGCAGCGCCGCGATCGACGCGCGCCTCCAGGGCGGCCGCTTCGCCCCCGAGTTCGGCGGCCAGGGCTGGTCGATGCTCGAGTGGTTCCTCGTCAACGAGCAGTTCGGCCGGGTGACGAACGGCCTGCACTGGAACGTGCCGAACGCCTACAACGTGCTGACCCAGGCCACGCCCGACCAGGTGGACAGGTACCTGCGCCCGATCCTGCGCGGCGAGGGCGGCGACACCGCCTACGCGGTCACCAAGGCGGAGGCCGGCTCGGATCCGAGCGGGATCGCGACCACCGCCGAGCGCTCGGACGGCGGCTGGCTGCTGAACGGCGAGAAGTGGTTCGTCACCTCCGGCGACGTGGCCAACGTCCTGATCGTGATGGCGAGCGTGGCGGACGGCGGCGGCACGCTCTTCCTCGTCGAGCCGAACACGCCCGGCGTCGAGGTGGTCGACGACCCCGCCTACACGCACAACTACCCGCACGGCCACCCGACGATCGCCTTCAGGAACGTGGAGCTTCCCGACGACGCCGTGATCGGCGGCGTGGGCAACGGCGACGCGCTCCAGCGCGCGTGGTTCACCGAGGAGCGCCTCGGCATCGCCACCCACGGCCTCGGCGCGATGTGGCGACTGCTCGAGGAGGCCACCGCGTGGGCCCTCCACCGCGAGCAGGGCGGCACGCGGATCATGGATTACCAGGGCGTGTCTTTCCCGCTGGCCGACTCGGCCACGGACGCCACGGTGGGCCGCCTGCTGGCGATGCAGGTCGCGCACATGGTGGACGCCGAGGCCGACCTCAAGATCGTCCACGCGAAGGCGTCGATGGCCAAGCTGTTCGTGAGCGAGGCCGCCTGGCGCTGCGCCGACCGCGCCGTGCAGATCTTCGGCGGCCGTGGCTATCTGCGCAGCAACGTGGCGGAGCGCTTCCTGCGCGAGCTGCGCGTGGACCGCATCTGGGAGGGCACGAGCGAGATCCAGCGTCTGATCGTGGCGCGCGCCCTCGAGCGCCGCGGGGTTGAAGCGACCATTCACTAGTAGGGACCCAAGATGGATCTGACCCGGCTCCTGCGCCCCGCCTCGATCGCGGTGGTGGGGGCGAGCGAGCGGCCCGGCAGCTACGGGGCGCAGACGCTGCTCAACCTCGAGGCGATCGGCTTCGACGGCGAGGTCGTGGGCGTGAACCCGGGCCGGTCCGAGGCGTACGGCCGCCCCTGCGTGCCCTCGCTCGCCGACCTGCCCGCACCGGCCGACGCCGTGGTGGTGGCGATCCCCGCCGCCGGCGTGGCCGAGGTGATCGAGCAGGCGGGCGCGGGCGGCTGCGGCGGCGCGGTGGTGTACAGCGCCGGGTTCGCCGAGGTGGAGTCGGGAGTCGGGCTCCAGGAGGCGCTGATCGCGGCGGCGGAGAGGCACGCCCTGCCGGTCTGCGGGCCCAACGGCAACGGCATCGTGGCCATGCACTCCCGCGCTGCGCTCTGGGGGGACGCGTTGCGTCCCCAGGAGGCGGGCCACGTGGCGCTCGTCTCGCAGAGCGGAAACGTGGCGGTGAACGCGCTGGCCACGCGGCGCGGCCTGCGCTTCCACACGGTGGTGTCGTGCGGCAACCAGGCGGTGCTGTCGGCCGCCGACTACCTCGAGCACCTGGGCCGCGACGAGGACGTGCGCTCGATCGCGCTCTACCTGGAGGACGACGGCGACGGCGCGCGGCTGTGCGACGCCCTGGCGGTCTGCGCCGAGTCGGGCGTGCGCGTGGTGGTGCTCAAGGTGGGAACGACCGTCGAGGGAAAGGCCGCGGCCGCCGCCCACACCGGCGCCCTGGCCGGCGACCAGCGCGTGTTCCGCGCGCTCGTGGAGGAGGCCGGCGCCGTCTGGGCCGGCGACGTGCACGAGCTGCTCGAGCTGGCGAAGGTGCTCGCGGTGGGCGTGCGCTCCCGCGGCCGCAGCACGGCGATCCTCACCTGCTCGGGCGGCGACTCGAGCCTGGGCGCCGACGAGGCCTCGAGACTCGGGCTCAGCCTGCCGCAGTTCGCGCCCGAGACGGTGGCGCGCCTGGCGGCCCAGCTCCCGCCCGCCGCCACCGTGGCCAACCCGCTCGATTACACGGCGATGATCTGGGGCGACGCCCCGGCGCTCAGCGAGCTGGTGCAAACGGTGGGCGCCGACCCGTCGGTGGACCAGGTGCTCGTGTTCTACGACCAGCCACCCGGCCTCGACGGCGCCGTGGAGGAGTCGTGGCGCGGGGTGCGCGAGGGCATCGAGGCCGGCGCCGCCCTGTGCCGCGTGCCCACGATGGTCTCCTCCACGCTGCCCGAGCTGCTCGACGACGCCGCCGCCTGGCGCTTCGCCGAGCACGGCGTGCCCGCGGCGGCGGGACTCCGCACGGGGCTGCGCTGCGCGGCCGCGCTCAGCGACGAGCGCGGCGACCCGGCGCGCCTGCGGGCGATCGCGACCGCCTGTCGCAGAGCGGCTAACGGCTCCCGAGACCCGAGACCCGAGACCCGAGAGCCCTCTGCCTGGCTGGCCGAGCACGAGGCGAAGGACCTGCTCCGCGAGGCGGGCGCCCGCGTGGTGGACGGCCGGCTCGTGCGGGGCGAGATCGAGGCGGTGGACGCGTTCGAGGCCCTCGGCGGCGCCGTGGCCATAAAGCTCTCCTCCAGCACTATCCAGCACAAGAGCGAGCTGGGCGCGATCGAGCTCGACCTGCGCTCCCAGCACGAGGTGCGGCAGGCGTACCGGCGCCTCAGCGAGCTGTCGATCG
>DATNBJ010000436.1:0-16815 GCA_035572055.1 Thermoleophilaceae bacterium
CCCTCGGCTGGGCACTCACGAGCGCCGGCCGCCCGGCCCAGGGCCTTCGCTGGGCGCGCCGCGCGCTCGCGCTCGGATCGCGCGACCCGCTCTTCCTCTACCACGCGGGGATGAGCGCCAAAGCCGCCGGCCGCGCGGCGATCGCACGCGCCTACCTGAGCAAGAGCCTCGCGCTCAACCCACGCTTCTCGCCCCTGTACGCCCCCAGGGCACAGCGCGCGCTGAAGGAGCTGGGCTCGTGAGGCGGCTCGCGCTGTTGCTCGCCCTGGCCGCCGGGGCGCTCGTGGCGGCCGCTCCCTCGGCGTCCGCGCACCCGCTCGGCAACTTCAGCATCAACCACCTCGATCGGCTGAAGGTCTCCTCGGATCGCGTGGATGTGACCTACATCCTCGACCAGGCGGAGATCCCGACCTTCCAGGAGCGCGGTCTGTCGCCGGCGCAGGTGCTCACACGCAAGCGCGCCGAGGTGTCGCGCGGCCTCGTCCTGACGGTCGACGGGCGGCGCGTGCCGCTCCAGTTCGCTCCCGGCGCCCAGATCTCCCACCCGCCCGGGCAGGGCGGCCTGAAGCTCACGCGGGTCGTGCTGCCGCTGACGGCGCGTGTGGCCCACCCGCGTGCCGTCTCTCTCCACGACGGCACCTTCCCCGGCCGCATCGGCTGGAAGGCGGTCGTCGCTGTGCCCGGCTCGGGCACCGACGTGCGCTCGAACGTCCCGTCGACCGATCCCACCAACGGGTTGCGCAGCTATCCGAAGAGCTCGCTCTCGAGTCCGCTCGACGAGCGCGATGCCGCGCTGTCCGTGAAGCCGGGCAACGGCGCGCTGACGGCGCCGCGCGGCGACGGGCACATCGCAACGACGCACAACCGCTCCGGCGACGGCTTCGCGGGCGTGTTCGCGGACGCCGCCGCCGGCAAGGGCGTGCTCGTCTTCTTCCTGCTGGCGGCGTTCGGCTGGGGAGCGATCCACGCACTCTCGCCGGGTCACGGCAAGACGATGGTGGCCGCCTACCTCGTGGGCACGCGCGGCACCGCGCGACATGCGGTGGCGTTGGGCGCGACGGTGACGATCACGCACACGATCGGCGTGTTCACGCTCGGCGTGGTGACGCTGCTGCTGTCGGCGCTGATCCTGCCGGAGCAGCTCTACCCGTGGCTGAACCTGGCGTCCGGCGTGATGGTGGTCGCCATCGGCGCGACGGTGCTGCGCAAGCGCGTTCACCGGCACCAGCATCATCACCACCACCATCACGACGACCTGACGACCAAGGGCATCGTCGCGATGGGCGCCTCCGCCGGCCTCCTCCCCTGTCCGTCGGCCCTGGTGGTCCTGCTCGGCGCCATCGCGCAGCACCAGGTGGCGTTGGGCCTCCTGATGATCGTCGTATTCAGCCTCGGGCTGGCGGGCACGCTCACCGTGCTGGGCCTGCTCGTCGTATTCGCCCAGGGGCGTGTGCATCTCTCGGGCCGTCTCGCCACGGCACTGCCCGCGATCTCCGCGCTCGTGATCGTCAGCGCGGGATTAGTTCTCACTGTCCAGGCGGTCCCAAAGGTGGTGTGACCCATGTTCGGACTCGATGACAAGATCGCCGCCCTCAGCACGGGCGACGCGTTCCTGATCGTGATCGCCGTGGCGGTCCTGCTCGGACTCCGCCACGCCACGGATCCCGATCACCTCACCGCCGTCTCCACGCTCGTGGCCAGTGGCGAGGAGCGCGGGCCGGGTCGCGCCGCCAGGCTGGGCCTGGCGTGGGGCTTCGGCCACGCGACCACACTGTTCGTCTTCGGCCTGCCGATCGTGCTCGCGAACAGCTACCTGCCGGACGCGGTCCAGGAGGTGGCGGAGACCGCCGTCGGCGCGATGATCATCGTGCTGGCCGTCAGGCTGCTGATGAGGTGGCGGCGCGGGCAGTTCCACGCCCACACCCACGAACACCCGCCGGCCACCCGGCACCGCCACCTCCACCGGCGCGCGGAGCCGGCTCACGCGCACCCGCACGCGACCCGCGCCAGGTCGCCGCTGCAGGCATACGGAATCGGGCTGATCCACGGCACCGGCGGCTCCGCCGGTGTGGGCATCCTGCTGCTCGCCGCGATCCGCGACCACGCCCTCGGCGTCGCGGCGCTCTTCGTCTTCGCGCTCTTCACGGCGATCTCGATGTCGATCGCTTCGGCGACGCTCGGCTACACGCTCTCGCGCGGGCCCGTGCTGCGCCGGTTCGTCGCGGTCGCGCCGGTGATGGGGATGCTCAGCCTGGCCTTCGGCGCGTGGTATGCGCTCGGGGCGGTCGGTGCGGTGCCGTACAGCTTTTAGGGGATTGGGGACTGGGGATTGCGGTCAGCCTTGAGGGAGGAGATTTTGGCGAGTCCCTTACACTGAGTCGGCCATGACCGCGCTTCGAAAGACACGCATTCCCCGCACGGTCTGGTACTCCAGCGACCGGCGTTGAGCCGGCGGCCGCCGCCGCCCACCCGCGTCCTGGAGGTTCTCGAAGTTGTTGTCTTCTCATCCGATGCTGGCCGCCCGCGACGGGCGCCTGCTGCTGGCCGCACAGTCGCTCGATGCGCTCGCGATAGGAGTCGCCGGCGTCGCCCTGCCCTGGCTCGTCCTGAAGGGCGGCGGATCGCACGGCGAGGCCGGCGCGGTCTATGCGCTCACCGTGCTGCCGTACGTCGTCTTCGGCCTGCTCGCGGGCGCCGTGGGCGACCGCTTCCCGCGCCGCACCGTGATGCTCTCCGCGCACGCCTGCCAGGCGGCGGTCGCGGCGGTGATCCCGGTGTGGACGATCGCGGGGGCGCCACCGCTCGCGGCGATCCTGCCGCTGGCGTTCGCGATCGGCTCGGCGCGCGTGTTCGCCGACGCGGGCACGTTCGGAGCGATCGCGTCGATCGTCGGCGTGGAGCGGTTCGCCGAGGGGCAGGCCACCGTGTCGGCCGCCTGGGGCATCGGGCTCTTCGCGGGTCCCGCGCTCGGCGGCCTGCTCGTGGCCACGGTGGGGCCGGGCTTCGCGCTTGCTGCCGAGGCGGCCGCCTGTGCCACCGCGGCGCTGCTCGTGGCGGCGATTCGCAGGGGGCTCGACAGCGAGGTCGACGAGCCGCCGGTGGGCTCGGTCGCGGCGATCGCCGACGGCGTGCGCTTCATGCTCCGCGATCCCGGCATCGCCACCTACACGCTCGTGATCGTGGCCTCCAACGTGGCGGGCGCCGGCGCGTACGCTCTGATGGTTCCGCTGCTGCGCGACCACGTGGGGCTGCCCGCCGGAAAGGTCGGGGCGATCATGGCGGTGGGCGAGCTGTCGGCGGTGGCGGCCGCCGTGATGGTCGGCCCGCTGTCGCGCCGCTTCGGGCCCAACCGCCTGTTCGTCGGCTGCCTGACCGTGGCGGCGCTCGCGACCGTCGCGCTCGGCCTGGCCACGAGCTTCGGCACGGCGGCGGTTGCGACCATCCCGTTTCTGCTCGTCTCGTCGGTCGGCTCGATCGTCGCCATTGGTCAGCGGCAGCGGCGCGCGCCGGCGGAGCTCCAGAGCCGCGTGGGCATCGCGGGGCGGATGGCGGCGCTCGGCGCCGTGGCGCTCGGCTCGGCCATCGCCAGCGGGCTCAGCGGCCCGCTCGGGCTGCGCGGCGTCTATCTCGCGATGGGCGCGGCCGCGCTCACGGTCGTGCTGTTGAGCGCGCCGTTTGTGCTGCGCTTGGACGAGCGGACAGACGCATCACCCGGCGCACGCGTTCGGGCAGGTACCAGTTCCAGTGCCCCATGAGCTTCATGGCCGCGGGCACGAGCAGCGCGCGGACCACGGTGGCGTCGAGCAGGATCGCGGCCGAGAGGCCGAGGCCGAACTCCTGGAGGTCCACGAAGCTGCCCGCGGTGAAGCCGGAGAACGCGGCCACCATGATCACCGCCGCCGCGGTGATGATGCGGCCCGTGTGCTCGAGGCCGTACGCCACGGCGTGCTCGTTGTCGCCGGTCTTGTCCCACTCCTCGCGCATGCGCGAGAGCATGAACACCTCGTAGTCCATCGACAGGCCGAAGAGCACGGCGAACAGGAAGATCGGGACCCACGCCGCGATCTGCGGGCTGTCCTGGAGGCCGAGCGCGTCGCCGCCGCCGTGCTGGAACATCAGCACGAGCACGCCGTAGGTGGCGCTGACCGACAGCAGGTTGAGCAGCACCGCCTTGAGCGGCAGGAAGAGCGAGCGGAATGCCCGCAACAGCAGCAGGTAGCTGATCACGAGCACCGCGAGGATCAGCCAGGGGAACGCGCTGTAGGCCTTGTCCACGAAGTCGACTCCGAAAGCCGGCGCGCCCGTGAGCAGCACGGTGGCGCTCTCGGGGAAGCCGGCGTTCGGCAGGTACCGGTCGCGGAGCCGGCGCACCAGCGTCTTCGCCTGCTGTGTGCCCGAGTCGGTGCGGCCGGCCACGCGCATCTGGACGACCTCGGACTTCGGGTCGATGAGAGTGGCGCTCTCGAGCTTCGCCATCGTCGCGGCGTCCGGCTTGCCGCCGTTCCGGGCAAGCAGCGCGGGCGCCTGGATCGAGACCGGCTGCACCAGCGGGTCGCGCCGGAGCTCGGCGATCAGCCGCCGCTGGGCGGCGATCATCGGCGGCGTCCACGCGCCGCCCGGCTGGCCCGTGGCGATGACGATCTGGTGTGGCGCCAGGGCGCCGGCGCCGATCCGCGCCTCGAGCAGCTTCAGCCCGTCGGTGGCCTCGGTGCCCGACGGCACGCCGCGGTTGTCGCCGCTCGTCAGCGAGATCTGCGTGACCGGCCAGGCCAGCGCCAGCATCAGGCTCGCGGCGCCCACCAGGTAGGGAACCGGATGGCGCATGATCGAGTTCGCGAGGCGCGTCCACATGCCCGGGCTGCCCTGCGCCCGCGCGTCGAGGATGTGCTTCGGGATCACCCGGAAGCGGTTCACGCCCCGCTTCATCGTGGCCAGGAGCGCCGGCAGGAAGGTGGCGGCCGCCGCAATCGACACGAGCGGCACCATCAGTCCGCCCACCCCCATCGAGCGCATGAACGGCAGCGGCATGAACACGAGCAGCGCGAGCCCGATCGCCACCGTCATGCCGGAGAAGAGGGTCGCGCGCCCGGCGGTGACCATCGTCCGCTCGAGCGCCGCCACGTGGTCGTCCCCCTTCGCCAGCTCCTCGCGGTAGCGGAACACCACGAGCATCGAGTAGTCGATCGCGATCGCGATGCCGATCAGCGTGACCACGTTCGTCACGTAGACCGCCATGTTCATGAAGTGGGCGAAGATCCAGACGATGCCGAGCGTGGTGGGCACGGTGACCGCCGCGAACACGAATGGCACGAGGACTCCGCCGAGCGTGCCGAACATGAACAGCAGCACGAGCAGCGCGACCGGCAGCGCGATCATCTCGCCCTTGCGCAGATCGTCGTTGTAGATCGGCTGCGTGTCGTGGTTCACCGCCGGGAAGCCCGACAGGTAGGTCTTCGCGCCGGGCACCGTTCCGATCGCCCTGCGCACGTCGGGCACCTTGTCCGAGGCGTCCTGGTTCTCGAGCGGCGTGGACACCTGCGCGTAGACGACATTGCCGCCGGCCTGGATCAACGGGCCCGGCTTGCCGCCCTCGATCGAGCGGGCGGCCCGCTCGACGGCCGCGTCCGCGTTGGTCAGGAAGGCGGCGTCACGCGACGAGCCGCTCGTGGCCCGCACGACCAGCGTGAAGTCGCCGTCGCCGTGCTCGCCGAAGGCCTGCTTCGCGATCGTGCGCCCGCGCTCGGCGTCCGAGCCCGGCACGCTGAAGCGGTTCGTGAGCAGCGGGCCGAGCTTCGAGGCGGACACGCCGCCGAACACGAACAGCAGCAGCCAGAGCAGCAGAACCTTGCGCCGGTGACGAATGACGACGCGAGTCCAACTGAGCACGAGCCGATCGTACCCCCGTTCAGGCCCTGGCTTGTGTGACCTGTGCCTCGGTTAGGCCGGTGAAGAAGATCGTCAGCATGGTGCTGAAGAGCTCGTCGTCGACGGCGTCCGGCTCGAGCATGTTCTCGAGCGCCAGGCCCTTCGCCATCGCGAACGTCATCAGCGCGATCTGGTCCGGAGAGATGCGCAGCTCGACCCCGTCGCGTTCCGCCCGCCCCCTGATCGCTTCGCCCACCCGCCCGCGGAGCGCCTTGTAGCGGGTCACGAGCTCCTGGCGGAAGTCCTCGTTGCGGGCGGCGTATGCGGAGAACTCGAAGAACAGCCGGTCGAACTCGGGGTCGGATGTCACGGCGAGGTTGAAGTCGTCCCCGGCCGCCACCCGCTCGATCTCCGCCAGCTTCTCGCCGAAGCGCTCGTCGAGCATCGCGAGGAAGAGCTCCTCCTTGTTCTTGAAGTTCGCGTAGAAGGCGCCCTTCGTGTAGCCGGCCTCCCCGGCCACCTCGTCGATCGACGCCTGCTGCAGGCCCCGCCTGGCGAAGACCTTCGCGGCCGACTTCATCAGGCAGTTGCGCGTGTGCGCCTGCTTCTCCTTGCGCGTGAGCCGGGCCATCAGGCGGCCAGCACCTCCGCCCCGCGACTCGGCGTCAGGGTGATCGCGCGCCTGACCACGCGCTCGGACTCGGCGTCCGCGGGAGTCAGCGACACGCGGCTCGCGATCGCCGCCAGCACGGTCTTCATCTCGAACACGGCGAAGCTGCCGCCGATGCAGCGGCGCACGCCGCCGCCGAACGGGATCCAGGTGTAGGTGCCGGCGGGTTGCTCGAGGAAGCGCTCGGGGCGGAAGGCGTAGGGATCGGGATAGACGTCGGCGCGGCGGTGCACGAGGTAGATGCACGGCGCGACGGTCACGCCGGCGGGCAGCGTGTAGCCGCCGACCTCGAACGGCTCGGTGAGGCGCCGCACCACGATGGGAATCACGGGGCGCAGGCGCAGCGTCTCCTTCGCCACGGCGTCCACGTAGGCGTCGTCGCCCTCGCGCAGGCGATCCATCTTGTCCGGGTGGCGCACGAGGCGCTCGAGCGCCCAGGACAGGGAGGTGGCCGTGGTCTCGTGACCCGCGACCAGCAGGGTCATCAGCTCGTCGCGCAGCTCCTGGTCGGACATCGGGCTGCCATCCGCCTCATCTCGAGCCAGTAATAGAAGGGAGAGAATGTCCACCTTCTCCTCGAGCCCGGGATCGTCGCGCCGCGCGCGGATCAGACCGAAGAGCTCGCGGTCGAGCGGCTCGAGCGCGCGGCGGAAGCGCGGCATGTCGCTCAGGCGCTCGGGACCGACGGCGGCCATCAGGAACATCTGGGCGGGCTTCGTCGCCCATTCCAGCGTGTGCTGCAGGACCCGGCGGAGGCGGTCGAGCTGGGCGCCCTCCTCGACCCCGAACACCGCGCGCATGATCACCTCGAGCGTGACCGCCTGCATGCGCGGCCAGAGCTTGAACGGCTGCCCGGTGGGCCAGCCGTCGATCTCGCGCTCGGCGATCTCTCGCATCACGTCGCCGTAACGCTGCATCCGCTCGCCGTGGAAGGGCGGGAGCAGCAGCTTGCGCTGCTGCATGTGCGCGGCCTCGTCGAGCAGCAGCACCGAGTGGTCGCCGAGCACCGGCTTCAGCACCGCGTTGCCCTCGCCCGCGTGCAGCACCTTCGGGTCGCCGGTGAAGACCTTCCGCACGTCCTCGGGGTCGGACAGCATCACCCACGTGCCCTCCTGGGCGATCTTCAGCGTGAAGGTGTCGCCGTAGCGCTGCCGGCAGCGCTCCAGGAACGGCCCGATGCGGAACACCCAGCCGACGGTCTGCAGCGGCCGCGGGTAGCGCGGGCCTGGCGGAAGCTGGACCATCAGATCACCGGCCTCGGCATCGCGCGCGCCAGCATGCAGTGCCCAGCGCGCGACTCGCTGACGAGGCGAGCCTCCACCGGCGTGGTCAGGTTCTTCAGCCAGTGCAGCTCGGTGTCGCCCAAGTCGACCTTGCGCATGCGCCCCGCCGCGCGACACGTCTGATCGCTCACCAGCACGCTGCCGGCGCCGGCCGCCGTGCAGAGTCGCGAGGCCACGTTCACGGTGGTTCCGTACCAGTCCCCCTCACGGCACACGGCGCTGCCGGTGTGCACGCCGACTCGCGCAACGGGGAAGCCGGGGATCGCCTCGAGCTCGCTGATGATCCGCAGCCCGAGCCGGACGGCGTCGTCGGGGCGCTCGCAGCGCAGCATCAGCGCGTCGCCGATCGTCTTGATCTCCTCGGCCGAGTGGGCGACCAGGAGCGCGCGCACCCGTGCGTAGAACTCGAGCGCTACCTCGGCAGCGCGATCGTCGCCCTCCGCCGCCGCGAGCGCCGTGAACCCGACGAGATCGGTGAAGAGGAATGTGTGCTCCATACCCGGATACTGGACGGTATCTGAGTACTGCGCGGTATGTCAAGCGCGAACAGCGCGATGAGCACGAACGGGGCGAACCAGACGACGTAGAAGTAGAACCAGTACGAGCTCGTGAGCTGGACCGCGATCAGCACGGCGGCGGCCAGCGCGGCCAGCTGCGCCGGGCCGCGGTCGCGGGGGACCAGGGCGACCGCCGCGGCCAGTGCGACGGCGCCGGCGGTCACCAGCACCTTCAGCCAGCCGAGCGACGGGTAGAGGATCCACAGGCTGAACGGCGTCAGGCGATTCAGCTGGAAGCCCACGGTCAGATCCCACAGCCTGTGCGGGCTCGGCATGAACGGCAGGAACAACACGACCAGCGTGGCTGCGAGCGCCGCCGCATACGCGCGCGTGCGTCCGCGCGCGAAGAGCGGGACGAGTGCGAGCGGCGCGAACTTCGCGGCGATCGCCGCGCCGAGCCACACGCCGCGTGTGGGTGAGCTGAACGCCAGGAATGCCAGCAGGAGCAGCGCGGCGACCAGGGCGTCGTTCGTGTTCAACGCGAGCGCGTACATCGAGTAGGGAAACGCCGCCCAGGCGAACGCCAGGGCCACGCCGAGCCTCGTCCCCTCGGGCCCGGCTCGGAGCCTGCGCCCAGCGCTGAACAGGCCGGCGAGCACGAGCAGGTCGAAGAAGATCGACGCCATGTGCGCCGCCGCGGGGTTCTGGCTCCACAGGCTGGACGGCGACAGCTTCACGAACGGCACGTAGGCGAGGTAGTTGAGCGGGCCGTAGGTGTCACGGTGCAGGCGGTCGCCCACGTAGATCGGGTGCCCGTGCAGCACTGCCGCGGCGCCCTGGACGCCGGCCGAGCCGATGTCGAGCACCTTCGCGGTGTCCACGTTCACGAACACACGGAAGGCCACGAGCAGCACGAGGCCGGCCACGAGCCAGGGCGTGCGTGCGTACGGCACCAGCGGCCCTTGCGCGTGGCGCGGCGCGAACCCGAGCCAGAGCATGCGCAGCAGCAGGTAGCCGAGCACCGGATAGACGAGCGGCACGGACACCAGGTAGTCGCCCTGGTTGTAGAAGAGCTGCGAGACGCCGAACGCGAGCAGGGCGAGCAGGTCGAAGTGGAGCATCCGGAACGGCCTGCGGAAGTCGAAGAACGGCGCGATGAAGAGCAGGCAGAGCGGCAGCCAGACCCACCAGCTGTCGGACATCCCGCCGTAGTGGCCGCGTGAGGAGCGGAAGCTGGCGTGCCAGCCGGTCCACACGGCCTCGACGCGACCGCTGCGCGCGTCGACGTCCACCTCCCGCCACGGGGACGCCACGAGCCAGAAGGGCGCGCCCCCGGGGTGGCGGCGCAGAAACACATCGGCATGCCCGCGCTGGGGACCCGCGATCTGCAGCGCCTGCGCCTGGGTGATCGAGGGCGCGGCAGCGTGAGCGGGCGCCGCCACGAGCAGCGCGAACAGCAGGCCGAGCACGAGCCTTGTGCGCACGGGTTCCCTATCGGCGCTTGCCGCTCAGGTGCTGAGCGCTTCGGCCACCGGCACGGGGCAACCGGTGTGAAATCCCTGCGCGAAGTCCACGCCCAGCGCACGCAGCAGCTCGACCGTGGCGTCGTCGCCGACGTACTCGGCGATCGTCTGCTTGCCGAGCCCGCGGGCCAGCTCGACCACCGACGCCACCAGGATCTGGTCGGTCCGCGACTGCGGCAGGGCGCGGACGAACTCGCCGTCGATCTTGAGGTAGTCGAGCGGCAGGTGCTTGAGGTAGTAGAAGCAGCCGAAGCCCGCGCCGAAGTCGTCCAGCGCAAAGTGGCAGCCGAGCCCCGCCATGTACTCGATGAACTCCCGGGCCTGGGCGAAGCTCGAGATCGCCGCGCGCTCGGTGAGCTCGAACACCAGGTCGCTTGGTTTCGCGCCCGCGCGCGCGAGGGCGTCCTCCACGAACAGCGGCAGGCCGGGATCCGTGAGCGACTCGCTGGAGATGTTCACGGCGAGCTGGTGTCCGGCGGCCGCCAGCTCGGCCGCCCGCGACACCACCCACCGGTCGAGCTGACGCGCGAGCCCAAAGCGCTCGGCCGTGTAGAGGAAGGCCGACGGCAGGATCAGCTCGCCGTCGTCCCCGGGCAGGCGAATCAGAAGCTCGTGATGGTGAGCGGCGCCGGTGGCGAGGCCGACCACCGGCTGGGCGTGCAGCTCGAACAGGTCCTCGTCGAGCGCCTTCCGGATCCGGCCCGGCCAGGTGAGCCGCTCGCGAGCGGCCGAGCCCACCTGCTCCTCGCTGGGACGCGAGACGAAGCGGTCGCGCCCCGCCTCCTTCGCCGCGTACATCGCGTGGTCCGCGCTGAGCAGCACCTCCTCGCAGGTGAGCTCGCCGGTGCCGTCGAAGCAGCCCAGGCCGATGCTGGCGCTGGCGCCGCTCTCGCGGACCACCTGGTTCAGCTCGCGCGCGAGTGACTCCGCCTCGGCCAGGGTGGCCCGCGGCACCATCACGGCGAACTCGTCTCCGCCCATGCGCGCCACCACGTCGGTGCTCCGCAATCGCGCGCGCAAGAGCCCGGCCACGCTCGCAATGAGCTGGTCCCCCGCGGCGTGGCCGTAGCGATCGTTGACTCGTTTCAGGTCGTCGAGGTCGAGCATCAGCACCGCGCCGCAACCCCCGTAGCGGCGCACGTAGGCGAGCTCCCGGCCCAGCTCGCGCTCGAAGCGGCGGCGGTTGTAGAGGCCGGTGACCGGGTCGTGATCGGCCAGGTACTCGAGCTGGCGCTCCAGGTGCTTGCGCTCGTCGATGTCCTGGAGCTGGAGCAGGACGCACATGGGCTGGCCGGTGGCGTCGTGGAGCAGCGAGGCGCTGACCATCACCCACACGTGGTGGCCGGCCGCGTGCTGCCAGCGCCGCTCCACCTCGTAGGCGCGGACCTCCCCGGCGGCCAGCGCCCGCAGCAGGCGCAGGTCCTCCTCGATGTCGGCGATCATCGTCAGCGCGTCGACACTCGTGGCCTCGAGCTGCTCGGCGCCGTAGCCGGTGATCTCGCAGAGGGCGCGATTCACCTCGAGGAGGCGGCCGAAGCTGTCGTCCTCGACGCTGACGAAGGCCATGCCGAGCGAGGCCTCGCGGAAGGCATTGTGGAAGCGGGATTGGGCGCGAAAACGGCGTCGCGTGGCGAGGGGAGGGACCAGGCGTCGGACGGTAGAGCGCGCTGGCGCACAAGTACATCGGACATTCGTCGAGCAGCGGCCGCTCAAAGCCGCGGGCCAGCGGTCGATCACACGGGCCACGAGGGCCTGATCCGTCCCCGCCCGCTCAGCCCATGGTCATTTCGCGCACCCCGCTTCGAATGAGCCTCGTCGGAGGCGGTACCGACCTGCCCGCTTTCTTCGAGGGCCACGGCGGCGGCGCGGTCGTGTCGACCGCGATCGACAAGTACGTGCACGTGATCGTGTCGCCGCGCTTCGAGGGCGACTTCCGGATCGGCTACTCGCGGACGGAGATCCGCGAACGCGTGGACGACATCCAGCACGACCTGGTGCGCGAGGCGCTGCGCCGCACCGGCCTGGCCCGCGGCCTCGACGTCCTGACCCTTGCCGACGTGCCCGGCGGCGGCACCGGCATGGGCTCCTCGAGCGCGGTCACCGTCGGTCTGCTCAACGCCTTCCACGCCTACCGCGGCGCCCACCGCTCCGCCGAGCAGCTCGCCGCCGAGGCTTGCGAGATCGAGATCGACGTGCTCGGCAAGCCCATCGGCCTCCAGGACCAGTACGCCTGCGCGGTCGGCCGGTTCAACCTCATCGAGTTCCTGCCGGGCGGCGTGGTGCAGGTCGAGCCGATCGTGGCCGAGCCCGAGACGTTCGCCGCCCTGCACCGCTCGCTCCTCCTCTTCTACCTGGGCGGCGCTCGCAGCGCGGATGAGCTGCTCGCGCGCCAGGGCACCGGCGTGCGCAACGGCGACAACACCCAGGCGCTGATCGGAATGCGCGAGCTGGCCTACCGCACGCGCGACCTGCTGGCCGACGGCGACGTGAATGGCGTCGGCCGCCTCCTGCACGACAACTGGATGCTCAAGCGCACGGTGGCCGACGGCGTGACCAACGACTACATCGACCAGGCGTACGAGCGCGCGATGGCCGGCGGCGCCCTGGGCGGCAAGCTGCTCGGCGCGGGCGGCGGCGGCTTCCTGCTGGTGCACGCCCCCGAGCACGCCCAGCGCAACGTGCGCACGGCCCTGAAAGACCTGCGCGAGGTGCCGTTCCGCTTCTCGGCCTCGGGCTCACAGATCCGTCTCGTGGAGCAGCAGTGGTAGCCGTCGCCGACCACGTGGCCGACTACCTCGACCGGCTCGGCCGCTCGCTCGAGGCCGTCTCCCGCGAGGACATCGGGGAGCTCGGCGAGATCCTCTACCGCGCCTACCACTCGGGCGCCTCGGTCTTCATCGTGGGCAACGGCGGCTCGGCCTCCACGGCCAGCCACATGGCCGCCGACCTGGCCAAGAACACGATCGGCCCGCACATGCGTCGCTTCCGGGTGATGTCGCTGAACGACAACGTGTCGCTCGTCACCGCGCTGGCGAACGACGAGGGCTACGAGAACGTCTTCCGCGAGCAGCTCGTGAACCTGATCCAGCCGAGCGACATCCTCATCGCGATCTCGGCCTCCGGCAGCTCGCCCAACGTCCTCAAGGCGATCGAGTACGCCACGAGCTGTCACGCGCAGACGATCGGCCTGCTCGGCTTCGACGGCGGCCGCGCGCTCGACCTCGTGGACAAGGCCGTGCTGGTCCGCTCGACCGACTACGGCGTGATCGAGGACGCGCACCTCGTGCTGAACCACATCCTGGTGGAGCACTTCAAGGCACGCCTGTCGCACGAGAGGCAGTGGCAGCGATGAGGCGCGCCGTGTTCCTCGATCGCGACGGCACGCTGAACCGTGCCGCCCCTGCCGGCGAGTACGTGCAGGCCGCCTTCGAGGTGGAGCTGCTCGGCGGGGCCGCCGGCGCCGTGGCGATGCTCGCGCGGGCGGGCTACCTGTGCGTGGTCGTGTCGAACCAGCGCGGGGTCGCGCTGGGGCACATGAGCGGCGAGGACCTGCGCGCGGTGGACACGCGGCTGCGCGACCTCGTGGCCGCCGGCGGCGCCGCCCTCGACGCCACCTACTACTGCACCCACGGGCTGGACGACGGCTGCGACTGCCGCAAGCCGGAGCCCGGCCTGATCACACGCGCCGCGCGCGAGCTCGACATCGACCTGTCCGCCTCCTGGATGGTCGGCGACTCCGCCACCGACGCCGAGGCCGGGGCGCGCGCCGGGTGCCGAACCCTTCGAGTGCGGCCGGTGGACGGCGCCCTGCTCGCCGCCGCACAGACGATTCTCGCCGACGACCAAAGGAAGGCAGCATGACCAGGACCGCAATCGTGACCGGCGGCGCCGGGTTCATCGGCTCGCACGTGGTGGACTCGCTGCTGGCCGACGGCTATCGCGTGACCGCGGTGGACGACCTGACCACCGGCCGCATGAGCAACGTCGACGAGAACGCCGAGCTGGCGCTCGTGGACATCACCGACGTGGACGCGCTCGACGAGGTGTTCGACTCGGTCAAGCCGGAGCGCGTGTTCCACCTGGGCGCGCAGTCCATGGTCACGGTGTCGGTGAAGGATCCCGCTCGCGACTGCGAGGTGAACGTCCGGGGCACGCTCAACGTGCTCGAGGCGGCAGGCCGGCACGACGCGCCGGTCGTGTTCACCTCCACAGGCGGGGCTCTGTACGGCGACGGCGTCCCCCTTCCTACGCCCGAGACGCAGATCCCCGCCCCCCTCTCTCCCTACGGCGCCTCCAAGTGGGCGGGCGAGTCCTACGTCCGCACCTGGGCGCTGGCCTCCGGCATCCCGCACGCGGTGTGCCGCCTGGGCAACGTCTACGGCCCGCGCCAGAGCCCGCACGGCGAGGCCGGCGTGGTGTCGATCTTCTCCCGCATGCTGTGGGAGGGCAACGCGCCGACGCTGTTCGGCTTCGGCGATGCCACCCGCGACTACGTGCACGTGCACGACGTCGTGTCCTGCCTGCGCGCCGCGAGCGGCACCGCGGGCGTGTTCAACGTGGCCACGTCGGTCGAGACCAGCGTGCGCGACGTCTTCAGGATCCTGCGCGAGGAGTCGGGCGTCGACGTGGACCCCGTGCTGGCCCCGCTGCGCGAGGGCGAGCTCACGCGGTCCTGCATGGATCCGTCCAATGCGCGGCGGGTCTTGGGTTGGAAGCCGTCCATACCGATACAGCGCGGGATGCGCGCGACTTATCACGAGCTCGTCAGCGAGTTCGGAGCGGAGGTGAAGTGATGCAGGTGATGCTGCTTGCGGCCGGCAGGGGCACGCGCCTCGGCGAGCTCGGCCAGCAGACCCCGAAGGTGCTTGTCGAGATCGGCGGCCGGCCGCTGCTCGCTCATCAGATCGACTACCTCGCCCGCGAGGGCGCGGAGCTCGTGGTTGTGAACGCCCACCACCTGTGCGAGCAGGTCGTGGAGTTCGTCGAGGGCCGGGACAACCCCTGCCAGGTCGAGGTCGTGGTCGAGCCCGAGCTGCTCGGCACCGCCGGCGGCCTGCGGGGCGCGCTGTCGCACTTCGAGCGCCACATGCCGATCGCCGTCCTGAACGGCGACACGCTGATCGACGCCCCTCTTCACCGCATCGTCGACGAGCACATCCAGTCGGGCATGGCCGGGACGATCTGCGCCACCTGGCTCAGCGACACCACCGG
This sequence comes from Thermoleophilaceae bacterium, assembly GCA_035572055.1. Lineage (GTDB taxonomy): Bacteria > Actinomycetota > Thermoleophilia > Solirubrobacterales > Thermoleophilaceae > JAICJR01. Next base: position 15,050 of record DATNBJ010000436.1, read on the forward strand.
CAAGGGCCTGATCACGGTGGACTTCGCGGGCAACGTGACCGGCTTCGAGGAGAAGCCGCCGCTGCCGCGTCCGGGCCTGGCCAGCGCCGGCCTGTACGTGCTCGACCGCGAGCTGGCCGCCCTGATCCCGCCGGGCGTGTTCAGCGACCTGGCACACGACCTGTTCCCGCTGGCGCTCGACCTGGAGCTGGGCCTCCGCATCGAGCAGCTCGTGGGCAGCTTCTCTGACATCGGCACGCCCGAGTCGCTCGACGCCGCGCGCGCCGGGGCCACGGCATCGTGAGCTACGACGCAGTCGTCGTGGGGGCCGGCTTCGCCGGCAGCGTCCTCGCCGAGCGCATGGCCTCCCAGTGCGGGATGGAAGTGCTCGTGGTCGAGCGCCGCGAGCACGTGGCCGGCAACGCCTACGACGAGTACAACGAGCACGGCGTGCTGGTCCCGCGCTTCGGCGGCCACCTGTTCCACACGAACGCGGACAAGGTGGTCGACCACCTGTCGCAGTTCACCGAGTGGCGCCCGTACGAGCACAAGGTGCGCGCGATCATCAACGGGCGCTCGCTGCCGCTGCCGCTGAACCGCGACACGATCAACGGCTTCTTCTCCCTCGACCTCCAGACCGAGGCCGAGGTGGAGGCGTTCCTCGCCACGATCGTCGAGCCGCACGAGCGGGTGGACAACTCCGAGCAGGCCGTCGTCTCCAAGGTGGGCCGCGCGCTCTATGACGCGATCTTCCGCTGCTACACCCGCAAGCACTGGGGCCTCGACCCGAGCGATCTCGACCCGACCGTGTGCGGCCGCATCCCGCTGCGCCTGAACACCGACGACCGCTACTTCGGCGACGACTTCCAGGCGATGCCGCTCGAGGGCTTCACCGCGATGTTCGAACGGATGCTCGACCACCCGCGGATCGACGTCCGCCTCGGCGTGAGCTGGGAGGAGATCGACGAGACCGCGCCGCTGCTTGTCTGGACCGGCCCGATCGACGAGTACTTCGGCCACCGCTTCGGCCCGCTGCCCTACCGCAGCCTGCGCTTCGAGCACGTGACCTACCCGACGCCCGGCGGCGGCTTCCTGCAGCCGGTCGGGACGATCAACTACCCGGACGAGCACATCCCGTTCATCCGCGTGGAGGAGTTCCGCCACATGTACGGGCAGGTGCACGAGCACTCGACGCTCGCCTACAACATCCCCTGCGCGGACGGCGATCCGTACTACCCCATCCCCCGGCCCGAGAACCGTGAGCTCTACAACCGCTACAAGGCGCTCGCCGACGAGCAGCGCGACGTGGTGTTCGTGGGGCGGCTCGCGCGCTACCAGTACCTGAACATGGACCAGGTGGTGGCGCAGGCGCTCGCGACGTTCAACCGCCTCGTGGAGGACGGCCGGCTGTCGCAGGCGCAAGCCGCCTGAACGCCCTTACCGCAGCAGGGGTAGTGGCCCCGCGCCGGCAGGCTCCCAGCCGCGTCAAAGCGGTATAAGCCGGGACATCTGCACCCGATCAGTGGGAGGTCGGAGTCCATGCGTGTCTCCGTTCGAACGCTGGCAATAGCGGTATCGATTGCCGCCGGGGTATTGCCAGCCACAGCCATCGCCGCGAGCAAACGCTCGACCCTGTCCGGCAGCCGGCCGGCCTGGGCCACACCCTCGAGCCAGGTGGGCTCCGTGCCTAACGGCCAGACCAAGACCTTCTGGGTCTACCTGAAGCTCCGCAACTCAGACCAGCTCGACAACGCGATCGACGCGGTGAGCAACCCGTCGAGCGCGCA
>DATNBJ010000437.1:0-2005 GCA_035572055.1 Thermoleophilaceae bacterium
GATCGGGCGCTGCGGCGGCGAGGTTCCCCAACGCTTCGTGGTAGCGGTGCTCCCCGGCGCCGAGGAAAATGAATTGCGTGTCTGACGCGCCGAGCAGATCGGCGCCGAGCACCAGGTCCAGCCCCTTCTGGGACACCATCCGCGCACTCATGCCGAAGAGCGGCGTTTGCGCCCGCTGCGCCAGGCCGTACGCTCGCTGCAGCGCCGCCTTGCAGCGCCGCTTTCCCGCGAGATCCTCGCTCGAGTAATTCGCGGTGAGCTCCGGATCGGTCTCGGGGTTCCACAAATCCGGATCGATGCCGTTCAGGATTCCCACCAGCCGGTCGCCCAGCCCGCCGAACCGGTCGTGCAGCCCGAATCCGCCTTCCGCCGTGCACAACTCCTGCGCATGCGACGGGCTGACCGTCACGACGACGTCGGAGTGGGCCATCCCGCCCTTGAGCGCATTCATCCGGCCGTACCACTCGAACACGTCGGTGTTGTACAGCTCGGCCGGAAGGTCCAGCGTCGCCAGGGTCTCCGGCGGAAAATGCCCCTGGAAGCCGGCGTTGTGCACCGACATCACGACCGCAAGGCGCCGGTGAAACGGCTCACCGGCGAACGCGGTGCGCAGGTATACCGGCGCCAACGCGGTGTGCCAGTCGTGCGCGTGCAGCACCTGGGTGTCCGGAGCGATCTCGGGAAGGGCCGTGAGCGCGGCCAGACAGAAGAACGCGAATCGTTGGGCGTTGTCCGGATAGTCCCCGCCGTTGTCGCCGTAGATGCCCGCCCGGTCGAAGAAGTCGGGATGCTCGATGAAGAAGACTTGCGGGCCTCCCTCCGGCCCGGGCGGCGTGCGGTACAGCCAGGCGCGCTCGGTGTGCCCGCCGAGCGTGATCGTGAGCGCCGAACCGGTGCGCTCCAGCGACGGCGTGGTCTCGCGCACGATCCGGTACAGCGGCATGATCACCGTCGTCGGCAGGCCGGCGGCCGCCTGACACGTCGCCAGGCCGCTCACGGCCTCACCGAGCCCGCCAGTGCGGGCGAACGGCCAGTACTCGGCCGTCAGGTGGGTGACACCGATCCGCTCGGCAGGCGCGATCTGGGGCCGCGGCGCCGCCGCGGTCGCCGCCCGGCGCGGCTGGGCGGGGCTCCGCCGCCGGGACTTCGGGGCTGGGGTTGTCGCGCCCATGTGCACCTCCACTGGCTCTCTCAGGCCGTCGGCGGATCGTCCGCCGGCTGCTCACCCCGCATCGCGGGGAGATAGTACTCGGTGACGTATTCCCGCACCATGCGCTGCGCCGTGAATCGCGCGCCCGCCGTGCGCAGCGCTTGCTTCATCTTCTCCACCCAACCGTGCGGGACACCCTGGGTATCACGGTCGTAGAACAGCGGCACCACCTCGGTTTCGAGCAAGCGATACAGTTGCTCGGCGTCGGCCGCGTCGCTGTCCTGACCCGCCGGCGCCGGGGGGATGGCCCAGCCGTTCGGCCCATCGTAACCCTCGGCCCACCACCCGTCCAGCGTGCTGAGCTGCGGCACGCCGTTCAGGGCCGCCTTCATGCCGCTCGTGCCGCACGCCTCGAGCGGTGGGCGCGGCACGTTGAGCCAGAGGTCCACCCCCTGCACCAGGCTGTGGGCCAGATGCATGTCGTAGTCCTCGATGAATGCGATCCGGCCCTCGAATCGGGCTTCGCGCGTATGGGCGTACACGCGCTGGAGCACCTGCTTCCCCGGCTCGTCGCCTGGATGCGACTTGACGGAGAACACGATCTGCACCGGGCGCCAGGGGTTCACCAGCAACCGCTGCAGCCGATCGGGATCGCGGAAGATCAGGTCGGCCCGCTTGTACGTGGCAAACCGGCGACCGAAGCCGATCGTGAAGGCTTCGGGATCGAGCAGCGTCCCCGCGCCCACGAGGTGCAGGGCCTCCTTCCACTGGTCCGCCCAGCGGCGCCGCGCCTGCTCCCGGATGCTCCGCATCAACTGCGCCTTGAGCTGGTTGTGCACCGCCCACAGGGCTGCG
>DATNBJ010000438.1:0-6113 GCA_035572055.1 Thermoleophilaceae bacterium
AGGACGTGCGCGACCTGTGCGCGACCGCTCACCATCACGGCATGGACGTGGCGCTCGACATCGCGCTCAACGCCTCCGCCGACCACCCGTGGCTGACCGAGCACCCCGAGTGGTTCCTGCAGCGCCCCGACGGCACGCTCAAGTACGCCGAGAACCCGCCCAAGCGCTACCAGGACATCTACAACGTGAACTGGGAGTCGCCCGACTGGCGCGGGCTCTGGGACGCCCTGCGAAAGATCGTGCTCGACTGGGTCGACGCCGGCGTGAAGGTCTTCCGCGTGGACAACCCGCACACCAAGCCGTTCGCGTTCTGGGAGTGGCTGATCGCGGAGACCCACAGGCACGACCGCGACGTGGTCTTCCTCGCCGAGGCGTTCACGAGAAGGGCCGTGATGCGCGAGCTCGCCAAGCGCGGCTTCAGCCAGAGCTACACGTACTTCACCTGGAAGAACTCCCGCTACGACCTGACCGAGTACGTGCTGGAGCTGGCCTACTCGGGCGAGCAGGAGTACTTTCGGCCCAACTTCTTCGCGAACACGCCGGACATCCTCCACGCCTACCTCCAGCACGGCGGCCCCGGCGCGTTCGCGGCGCGCCTCGTCCTGGCCGCCACGCTCAGCCCGAGCTACGGCATCTACTCCGGGTACGAGCACTTCGAGCGCGACCCGCTCCACGAGGGCTCGGAGGAGTACCTGGACTCGGAGAAGTACGAGGTGAAGAAGCGGGCACTCGACGGCCCTCTGCTTCCCTTCATCCAGAAGATCAACCGGGCCAGGCGCGACAACCCCGCGCTGCATCACCTGGACAACGTGACCTTCCTCGACACCGCCAACGACGCACTGATCGCTTACGCAAAGCACTCGCAGGGCAACACCGTGATCGCGGTGGTGAACCTCGACCCCTACCAGGCGCAGGAGGGCGTGGCGACCGTGCCGGCGCACCTCGGCCTGCCGCCGGCGTTCGCGGTCCACGACCTGCTGAGCGACGACCGCTTCCAGTGGCGGATCGGCCCCAACTACGTGCGGATCGAGCCGGGCATCCGCCAGGCGCATCTCCTGCGGGTGGAGAGCTGAGGTGACCGCCACCACCGACCAGCCCACGCCGGCGGGCGCGCAGACCCGCCAGTGGTTCGAGGCCGAGCCGCTCTGGTTCAAGACCGCGGTCTTCTACGAGATCCACATCCGCGGCTTCCACGACGCGAACGGCGACGGCTCGGGCGACTTCCGCGGCCTCACCGAGAAGCTCGACTACCTGCAGTGGCTGGGCGTGGACTGCATCTGGCTGCTGCCGTTCTACGAGTCGCCACTCAGAGACGGCGGCTACGACATCGCGGACTTCACGAAGGTCCACCCGGACTACGGGAACGTCGACGACATCCACGAGTTCATCGACGCCGCGCACGCGCGCCGCATCCGCGTGATCGCCGACCTGGTTATGAACCACACCTCGAGCGACCACTCCTGGTTCCAGGAGTCGCGCTCGGGCCCCGACTCGCCCAAGCGCGACTGGTACGTCTGGTCGGACACGCCGGAGAAGTACCAGGACGCGCGCATCATCTTCATCGACACCGAGTCGTCCAACTGGACCTACGACCCGGTGGCGGGCGCCTACTACTGGCACCGCTTCTTCTCGCACCAGCCGGACCTCAACTACGAGAACCCGGAGGTGCGCGAGGCGATGCTGGACGTGCTGCGCTTCTGGCTCGACCTCGGTCTCGACGGCTTCCGCCTGGACGCCGTGCCCTACCTCTACGAGGAGGAGGGCACCAACTGCGAGAACCTCCCGCCCACCCACGAGTTCCTCAAGAAGGTGCGCAAGACGGTGGACGAGGAGTACCCCGACCGCGTGCTGCTGGCGGAGGCCAACCAGTGGCCGGCGGACGTGGTCGAGTACTTCGGCGACGGCGACGAGTGCCACATGGCGTTCCACTTCCCCGTGATGCCGCGCATGTTCATGGCGGTGCGGCGCGAGGAGGCGGCGCCGATGTACGAGATCCTCGCCCAGACCCCCGAGATCCCCGACAACTGCCAGTGGGGCCTGTTCCTGCGCAACCACGACGAGCTGACGCTCGAGATGGTCACCGACGAGGAGCGGGACTACATGTACGCGGAGTACGCGAAGGACCCGCGCATGAAGCTCAACCTCGGGATCCGCCGCCGGCTGGCGCCGCTGCTCGACAACGGCCGCGACGAGATCGAGCTGATGACCGCGATCCTGTTCTCGCTGCCCGGCTCGCCGGTCCTCTACTACGGCGACGAGATCGCGATGGGGGACAACGTGTTCCTCGGCGACCGCGACGGCGTGCGCACGCCGATGCAGTGGACGGGCGACCGCAACGGCGGCTTCTCGCGCGCCGACTTCGCCCAGCTCTACGCACCGCCGCTGATGGACCCGGTCTACGGCTTCCAGGCCGTGAACGTGGAGGCGCAGCTCCGCACCGCCACGTCGCTGCTCCGCTGGCTGCGCCGCTTCATAGCGCTGCGCAAGGAGCATCCGGTGTTCGGGTTCGGCACCTACGAGCCGCTCGAGCCCTCGAACCCGCGCATCTTCGCCCACGTCCGGACCTTCGAGGACGACATCGTGCTGTGCGTCCACAACATGGCCAGAAGCGCCCAGGCGGTGGAGCTCGACCTGTCTGGATACGAGGGCCGCTACCCGGTCGAGCTGTTCGGCCGCTCGCGCTTCCCGCGCATCGGCGAGCTGCCATACCTGCTAACGCTTGCGCCGCGAGGCTTCTACTGGTTCGAGCTGTTGGACGAGTCGGAGCTGGAGGGCGATGACTGATCCAGTGCAAAGCATGGCGGCGGGCGACCTGTCCGCGATCGACGTCGAGGCGTTGGGCGCCTGGGTCGAGCAGCAGCGTTGGTACGCGTCGAAGTCGCGTCACGTGACCGGCGTCGAGCTTGCGGAGAGCGTGCTGCTCTCGGCGGAGCCGGTGCTCGTGCTCGCGCTGCTCCAGACGCGTTTCTCCACCGGCACCCACGAGCTCTACCAGCTGTTGCTCGGGGGGACGAGCGACGACGAGATCGCGGACGCGCTCCCCGTGCCCGAGCACGCCCGCGAGCTGCTGCGCCGGATCGCAGGCTCCGAGACGATCGACACCGACGGCGGCCGCTTCTGCTTCCAGCGCACCGAGCAGATGCCGGACCTGCCCGAGGACGTGGCCGTGCGGCCGATGGGCGTCGAGCAGTCCAACTCGTCGCTCGTGTTCGGCGAAGAGCTGGTGCTGAAGGTGTTCCGCAAGCTCGAGGCGGGCCTCAACCCCGAGCTCGAGATGCTCCGCTTCCTCACTGCGCGCGAGTTCCCCAACATCGCGCCGCTCTATGGCTGGTACGACTACGACGGCCACGCGCTGGCGGCCACGCTGGGCGTGGCGCAGCAGTTCTTCGCCGACGGCAAGGGCGGCTGGGAGCTGGCGCTCGACGAGATCGAGTCGAACCCGGACGCGTTCCTCGACAAGCTCGGCAGCCTCGGTGAGATCACCGCGCAGATGCACACGGTGCTCGCCTCCGACGCGGGCGACCCGGCGTTCTCGCCGGAGGAGCCGAGCCAGGAGGCGCTGTCGCTGCTCACCGCCACGGTGGACGAGGACATCGAGCGGATCTTCACCCGGCTGCCCGAGGACAACGAGGCGCTCGAGCCGATCGCCGGCTCCGGCCAGGACGTGCGCGAGCGCCTGGGCCAGCTCGCGCAGGTCGGGGTCGGCGGGCGCGTGATCCGCGTGCACGGCGACTACCACCTGGGCCAGACCCTCTACACGCCGCGCGGCTGGGTGATCCTCGACTTCGAGGGCGAGCCGGCGCGGCCGCTGCCCGAGCGGCGCCAGAAGCGCTCGCCGCTGCGCGACGTGGCGGGCATGCTGCGCTCGTTCGCCTACGTCGCGTCGGCGTCCGAGATCCAGCGGGGCAACCCCGCGCCTGAGGACTTCGAGGATCGCGCGCGCGAGACGTTCCTCGAGCACTACTTCACCACGATCGATCCGAGCCTTCTGCCCGCCGGTGAGGCCGCGGTGCGCAACCTGCTCGCGGTGTTCGAGCTAGAGAAGGCGGTGTACGAGCTGCGGTATGAGCTCGATAACCGCCCGGACTGGGTAGCCATTCCAGTGGCCGGCATAAAGCGGTTACTGGAGGCGGAGTGAACGGGGAGGCGGAATGAACGTGGCCACGCGGGAGCTCGAGGCGCTGGTTCGCCGCGAGCACGCGAACCCGCACTCGGTCCTCGGGGTGCACGAGGACAACGGCGGGGCTGTGGTCCGCGCGCTGCGGCCCGCCGCGAGCGGGGTCACAGCGCAGCTCGACGGCGGCAAGGAGGTCGAGCTCGAGGAGATCCACCCGGGGGGCGTGTTCGAGGGCTTCGTGGAGGGCGCGCAGCCGCCGCTCCACTACCGGCTCGAGGTGGACTACGGCGACAGCGGCACCTTCACGATCGAGGACCCGTACGCGTTCCTGCCGACGATCGGCGATCTCGACCTGCACCTGATCGGCGAGGGCCGCCACGAGGAGCTGTACGAGAAGCTCGGCTCGCACGTGATCGAGCATCAGGGCGTCCGCGGCACCGCGTTCGCGGTCTGGGCGCCGAGCGCGAGGGCCATCAGCGTGGTGGGCGACTTCAACTCCTGGGACGGCCGGCTGCACGCGATGCGCTCGCTGGGCGCCGGCGGGATCTGGGAGCTCTTCCTGCCCGGCGTGGACGCGGGCGCCCGCTACAAGTACGAGATCCTCGGCGCCGACGGCGAGCTGAAGCTGAAGGCCGACCCGATGGCGCAGGAGGCCGAGGTGCCGCCGCTCACGGCCAGCGTGGTCGCCGAGGCGAAGCACGAGTGGGGCGACGCCGACTGGCTCGAGCGGCGCGCCGAGGCGCAGCCGCTCGCGCAGCCGATGTCGATCTACGAGGTGCACGTCGGCTCCTGGCGGCTGAACACGCTCGAGGGCAACCGCTCCCTGACCTACCTCGAGCTGGCCGACGAGCTGTCCGCCTACGCGAAGGACATGGGCTTCACGCACGTGGAGCTCCTGCCCGTGATGGCGCACCCCTTCAGCGGATCGTGGGGCTACCAGGTCACGGGCTACTTCGCGCCCGCCGGGCGCTTCGGCTCGCCGGACGATCTGCGCGAGTTCATCGACCGCATGCACCAGAACGGCATCGGCGTGATCCTCGACTGGGTGCCGGCGCACTTCCCGCGCGACGAGTTCGCGCTCGCGCGCTTCGACGGCACCGCCCTCTACGAGCACGACGACCCGCGCCGCGGCGCCCACCCGGACTGGGGCACGCTCGTGTTCAACTACGGCCGTCACGAGGTGCGCAACTTCCTGATCTCGAACGCGCTCTTCTGGCTGCGCGAGTACCACGCCGACGGCATCCGCGTGGACGCCGTGGCGTCGATGCTCTACCTGGACTACTCGCGCAAGGAGGGCGAGTGGGTGCCGAACCAGTTCGGCGGCCGCGAGGACCTCGACGCCGTCTCGTTCCTCAAGGAGATGAACGAGGTGATCTACGGGCGCGAGCCGGGGATCGTGAGCGCCGCCGAGGAGTCCACCGCCTGGCCGGGCGTCTCACGGCCGACCTATCTCGGCGGGCTCGGCTTCGGGTTCAAGTGGAACATGGGCTGGATGCACGACACGCTGGGCTACTTCCAGCAGGACCCGATCTACCGCCGCTACCACCACCACGAGCTCACCTTCAGCCTGATGTACGCGTTCAGCGAGAACTTCATCCTGCCGCTGTCGCACGACGAGGTGGTGCACGGCAAGGGGTCGCTCTACTCGAAGATGCCGGGCGACCGCTGGCAGAAGCTCGCGAACCTGCGCGCGCTCTACGCGTTCATGTGGGCGCATCCCGGGAAGAAGCTGTTGTTCATGGGCGGCGAGCTGGCACAGGAGGCGGAGTGGAGCCACGAGCGCTCGCTCGACTGGCACCTGCTCGAGCAGCCCGGGCACGCGGGCATCCAGGCGCTGGTGCGCGACTTGAACCGCATCTACAAGGAGGAGCCCGCGCTCTGGGAGGTGGACTCCGACCCGTCCGGCTTCTGGTGGCTCGAGCCGAACGACGCGGACAACAACGTGCTCGCTTTCGCGCGCGCGTCGCGCGATGGCTCGCGCGTGATCGTGTTCGTG
>DATNBJ010000439.1:0-4037 GCA_035572055.1 Thermoleophilaceae bacterium
GGCGTGCTGACCAATGCCGGCATGGATGCACGCCTGACCCGGCGCCACGTGAGGCTCGAGAAGGACGCGGCGAAACGCCTGATCGCCGGCCACCGCCGAGCCGCCCTGAGCGCGCGCGGGCACGACCGGGTCCTCAGGCTCGCGCGTACGATCGCCGACCTCGACGGGCGCGAGCGGATCGGCGCGGCCGACATCGACGAGGCCCTGGGCTACCGAGTGAACGTCCCCGCGCTGGTGGCGGCATGACCACCTGCTGCGACGGCTGCCTGCGGCACGCCCACCTGATCGCGCACCTCGCGCCGCGCATCGCGGGGATGCTCGACCGTCCACGCGAGCGGGTGTCCGGAGTCCTGAAGCTCGACGAGGACGAGCTGATCGAGAAGGTCGCGTCGCACCAGTCCGATGGCGTGAGGCGGTTCCTCGAGGAGTTCGACCGCGGTCATGCCCGCTCGCGCCTGCACGACAGAGAGGTCGTCGCCGTCTGCGGGCACCACGACGACTACCCGGAGAAGTTGCGCGATCTCACCGACCCGCCCCGCGTCCTCTTCTGCGCGGGCACGATCGAGCGCCTGCGTGAGCTGGTCGCTGAGCCTGCCGCGACGATCGTGGGCAGCCGCCGGGCGTCTCCGTACGCGCTCGAGGTGGCGCGCCAGCTCGGCCGGGGCCTCGCAGTGTCGGGGGTGACCGTGGTCAGCGGACTCGCGCTCGGCATCGACGCCGCCTCCCACGAGGGCGCGCTCGAGGGCGGAGGACAGACCATCGCGGTGCTGGCCTGCGGGCCTGACGTCGTCTACCCGTCGAGGCATCGCCCGCTCTACCGGCGGTTGCGTCGCAGCGGCGTGGTGCTCTCGGAGATGCCGCCGGGCACCCGTGCTCTGCGCTGGGGATTCCCCGCGCGGAACAGGATCATGGCCGCGCTGGGGGCGATCACCGTGGTGGTGGAGGCCGGCGATCCGTCGGGGTCGCTGATCACCGCGCATTTCGCCGCCGACCTCGGGAGGAGCGTGGGGGCGGTGCCCGGCAGGGTGACGGTCAGCGTGGCGGAGGGCAGCAACCGCCTCCTGCGGGACGGTGCCGCGCTGATCCGCGGACCCGCGGACGTGCTCGACGAGATCTTCGGGATCGGGAACCGGCCTCTGGACGGGGGGCTGAGCGACTCGGAGCGGGTGATCGAGCGGCTCCAGCCAAGTGTCCGCCGGGTCCTCGCCCGCGTGGAGCTCGGGGAGAGCGTGAGCGCTATCGCCGCGGCCACGGGGCTGAGCGTCGCCGAGGTCCGGGCCGCGCTGGGGCAGCTCGAGCACGAAGGGCTCATCGTGCCCGGCGCGCTCGGCTGGTGGGAACGGGCGCCGGGGTGGTGAGGGACCTATGCTCGGTGCTCATGAACGAGCACGACAGCGACGTGCGGGTGCCCTGCGCCCTTTCAATCGCCGGCTCGGACTCGGGCGGCGGTGCGGGCATCCAGGCCGACCTGAAGGCATTCGCGCGCTGTGGGGTGCACGGCATGACTGCGATCACCGCGATCACGGTGCAGAACACCGTTGAGGTCAGGGCGGTCTACCCGCTGGCGCCGCATGCGATCGTCGAACAGGTCGCGGCGGTTGCGGACGACATCGGCGTCGACGCCGTGAAGATCGGCATGCTCGGCAACACGGAGACGATCGAAGCGGTGGCTGAAGCGCTTGACCTATTGCCGGGCGTGCCGGTGGTGCTCGACCCGGTGATGGTCGCGGAGAGCGGGGCGCCACTGCTCGAGGAGAGCGCCCGGGCGACGCTGCGCGAGCTGCTCCTGCCGCGGGTCACGGTCGTCACGCCAAACTTGCCCGAAGCCGGTGTTTTGGCGAGTGCGGCCGGCCTGGCGCCCGAAGAGCTGGCGCGCGCCGTCCACGCCCTCGGCCCCCGGAACGTCGTGGTCACCGGAGGACATCGTGAGGAGGCCATCGACCTGTTCTTCGACGGCCAGGAGCTGGTCGAGATCCCGGGCGAGCGCTACCCCGGTGGGGCGGCCCACGGCTCGGGCTGCACGCACTCGTCCGCACTGGCGGCGCATCTGGCCCTGGGCTTCGAGCCGCTCGAGGCGGCGCAGCGCGCGAAGGCCATCGCCGCGGAAGCTGTCGCCGCCGGACTGCGGTCGGTCGGCGCCGGGGCAGGGCCCGTCGACGTCTTCGATCTCAGCGCCCGGGCGGCGGTCCGTGGCTGAGCCGGCTACAGCGCCTGCGCGCCACAGAGGTCGGGGGCCTTCGTGCCTCTGGCATAATCGGCGTCCACCCGCTGGCTGGCACCACCGGGTTGTTTCAGACCGGCAAAGGAGAGTCAGATCAAGTTCCTGCGTATGAAGCCCGGCTACGGCGAAGTTCTCCTTGCCGAGGGTGATCCGACCACGCGCGAGGACGAGGAGCGCCTGGTCGCCGAGTTCCGCCGCCAGCTCGACGAGGGCATGTGGGCCGCGGTGCCCACGATCGCGGCGGACAGCGGCCGCCGCGAGGCGCAGATGGTGCGCGACTTCACGGAGATCCCGCTGGACGCCGAGCGCGTGATCTTCTTCCCCCGAGCAGCGGGCGGCTGATCGGAACCGACTGGATGTTGCTCGCCCTCCTAGCCCTGGCCCTCGTTGCATCAGTCCTGGCACTGCCGTCGCTCGTCGGGCTGTGGTCCGGCTGGCAGAAGCGCCGCGCGGCGCAGCGCACGCGCTGGCCGCGGCGCGACCGGCTCGAGCTGCACGACCCGGGACGTGAGCGCCGCGCCGAGCAGCGCGCCCGCGAGCTTCTGCGCTCGTGCGTGAACTCCGAGGAGTGGGCGATGTACCGGGACCTCGGCTTCATCCGGGTGGCGGGCCGGCTGCGGCCCTCAGATCCCGCGACGGGTGAGCCGGCATACGCCTATCTCATCTACCCGCACAAGCCGATCGTGGCCTACGTGCCGAAGACCCGGCGGCTGCTGAGCGAATACTGCGTCGAGTTCCCGGACCTCACGCGAGCGATCTCGCACTCCAGGCTTCCCGACTCCGACGACATGCTGGCCAAGTGGATGGCGCTCACCGGCGACGAGGAGCGGCTGATCCACAACGCGAACATGCACCTGCCAGGTCGGCAGATCGATCCCGGGCGCGTACGGCGGGACCTCTGGCGGCTCGCGGAGTGGGAGCGGCAGCGGCGCGGCTCTGACTCCATCGAGGCACGCCCGACGTGAGCGGACAGCCACGGCGCCCGAGCCGGGCGATCCTCGAGGGGCCCGAGCGGGCGCCGGCCCGGGCCTACCTCAGGGGCATCGGCTACGACGAGGAGGCGCTCGCGCGGCCGATCATCGGCATCGCGAACACGTGGACGGAGACCATGCCGTGCAACTTCCACCTGCGCCGCCTCGCGGAGCGGGTGAAGGAGGGCGTCCGGGCCGCGGGCGGGACGCCGATGGAGTTCAACACCGTCGCGATCTCGGACGGAATCACGATGGGCACGGCCGGGATGAAGACCTCGCTCGTCAGCCGCGAGGTGGTCGCCGACTCGATCGAGCTCGTGGCGCGCGGCCACATGTTCGACGCGGTGATCGCGATGTCGGGCTGCGACAAGACGATCCCCGGCTGCGTGATGGCGCTCGCGCGGCTCGACCTGCCGAGCCTGATGCTCTACGGCGGCTCGATCGCTCCGGGCCAGTTCAGGGGCCACGACGTGACGATCCAGGACGTCTTCGAGGCCGTTGGGGCGCGGGCGGCGGGCAACATGACCGACGACGAGCTCCACGAGCTCGAGGGTGTGGCGTCGCCGGGCGCCGGCGCGTGCGGCGGCCAGTACACGGCGAACACGATGGGCACGGCGTTCGAGGTGCTCGGCATCTCGGCGATGGGCTCCGGGATGGTTCCGGCCGAGGACGGCAAGAAGGGCCAGGTCGCCGAGGACTGCGGCCGCCTCGTGATGGAGCTGCTCGAGAAGGACCTGCGCCCGAGCGCGATCATCACGCGCGAGTCTCTCGAGAACGCGATCGCGTGCGTGGCGCTCACCGGCGGCTCGACCAATGCCGTGCTGCACCTGATGGCGGTGGCGAAC
>DATNBJ010000440.1:0-5422 GCA_035572055.1 Thermoleophilaceae bacterium
ACCATCACCTTCCAGGGCAACCAGCACGTGACCGGCATCTCCACGAGGAGCCGAAGGGAGCGCACGGCGCGAGGCGTCGGTGTCGGCTCCACCGAGAACGACGTGGTGTCGAAGGTCACGCACTCGCGCTGTGACACCATCGCGAACGTGCGCACGTGTCACGTGGGGAAGTTCGAGCCGGGCCGCCGGGTCACGGTGTTCCTGATGTCGAGGCGCGGACACGTGTCGTCCGTCACCGTGGGCTTCGTCGTCGACTGACGATGCCGGTCGGTCCGCTGCGCTTCGACGACGGCGCCCTCGAGCTGTTGGACCAGACGCTGCTCCCCGGCGAGGAGCGCTGGCTGCGCTGCGAGCGGCCCGAGCAGGTGGCCGACGCGATCCGGCGCCTGGCGGTGCGCGGGGCGCCCGCCATCGGCGTGGCCTGCGCCTACGGGCTGGCGCTCGCCCCGGACTTCGAGGAGGCGGCGGCGCTGCTGGGCGCCACGCGGCCCACCGCGGTGAACCTCCACTGGGCGATCGAGCACGGTCGCGCGGTCCATGAGTCCGGCGGCTCGCTGCTCGAGTGGGCGCGGGACGTGGAGCGCGCGCAGCTCGAGGCCGACCGGCGGATCGCGGACTACGCAGCCGCCCTCCTCTCCCCCGGCTCGCGCGTGTACACGCACTGCAACGCGGGGGCCCTGGCCACCGCTGGATTGGGCACGGCGGGCGGCGCGATCGAGGCGGCGTTCGGCGAGGGGCTCGTCGCGCACGTCTGGGTGGGCGAGACGCGGCCGCTCAACCAGGGCGCTCGGCTCACCGCCTGGGAGCTCCGCCGGGCCGGAGTGCCGTTCCATGTGGTCACCGACTCGAGCGCCGGCGCCCTGATGGCCCGGGGCATGGTGGATGCCGTGATGGTTGGCGCGGACCGGGTAGCCGCAAACGGCGATGTGGCGAACAAGATCGGCACCTACTCCCTCGCCGTGCTGGCAGACCGGCACGGCGTGCCCTTCCACGTGGTCGCGCCGCTCTCGACGATCGATCCCGCCACGCCGAGCGGTGCCGAGATCCCGATCGAGGAGCGCGACCCCGGCGAGGTGGTGGCCGGACTGCCGGCGCTGAACTATGCGTTCGACGTGACGCCGCACGGCCTCGTCAGCTCGATCGTGACCGAGGCCGGCGTGCTGTCGCCGCCCTTCACCGAGCTGTGATCGACGCCGAGGCCCTGCTCTCCGCGGCCGAGCGGCCGCTCGTAATCGGCATCGGCGGCGGTGGCGACGTGGTGGGCGCCCTGGCCACCGCCGAGACCTGCCGCCTGTACCACGGCGCCGCTCCGATGGTGGGCGGCATGACCTGGGAGCGGATGGTGATCGACCCGCTGCCCGGACCCCGTTCGCTCGACGAGGTGGAGGGCGGCCGGCGGCTGTCGGACTGGGTGCTGGCGGCGGATCCATCGACACGCGCGAACGGCGTGTCCTTCGCCGAGTCGCGGATGGCGGAGTTCCTCGGCGAGTCCACGCTTCTGGTGGACCCGCACGGCGGCCCGGCCGCCGTGGCCGCCGGCGTGGCGGCCGCCGCCGCGGAGCTCGACCGCGACCTGGTGGTGTTCCTCGACGTGGGTGGCGACGCCCTGGCCCACGGCGGCGAGCCGGGGCTGGCCAGCCCCCTGTGCGACGCCGTGATGATGGCCGCGGCCGCCCACCTCGCGGCCACGGACCTGCCGTTGCTCGGCGCGGTCTTCGGCGTGGGCTGCGACGGCGAGCTGACCCCGCAGGAGGTGATGGAGCGGGTGTCCGAGCTGGCGGCGGCCGGCGGCCTGGCGGGCGTGCGCGGCCTCACCGAGCCGGTGGCGCGCCGGCTCGAGCAGGCCGTGGAGGTCGTGCCCACCGAGGCGAGCGCGATGGCGATCCGCTGCTTCCGCGGCGACACGGGCACGACCGCTATCCGCCGCGGGCGCCGGACCGTCCCGCTGTCGCCCATCGGGGCGCTGACCTTCTACTTCAACCCGCTGACCGCGGTGAACTCGGCCGCCCGGCTGGCGTCAGCGGTGATGAACGCGGGAAGCCTCGAGGAGGCGAACGACCTGTTGAACGCGCTCGGCGTCCGAACCGAGCTGGATCTCGAACGCGAGGCGGCCTCCGCCGGCTAACCCCGGTACGGGCCTGGCTTGGGCCGCGGCTTCCCGCCGGGGAACGCGAGCCGAATGATCGTCCTGTGCACCATGCCGAGCTGCTGGTGCAGCGGCCCGGTGTTGTAGGGAAGGCCGTAGCGCTCGCAGATGTCGCGCACCCGCGGAGCGATCTCGCCGTAGCGGCTGCTCGGCATGTCCGGATAGAGGTGGTGCTCCACCTGGAAGCCGAGGTTGCCGCTGATCACGTGGAAGAGCGGGCCACCGTCGATGTTCGCCGCGCCGATGAGCTGGCGGACATACCAGGCGCCCTTCGTCTCGTCCTCGACCTCCTCCTGGCTGAAGGTGTAGGTCTGGTCGGGGAAGTGGCCGCAGAAGATGATCGAGTGGGCCCAGAGGTTGCGGACGATGTTGGCCGCGACGTCGGCCCAGACTGTGGCGCGGTAGGTGTCGCGAGCCGCGCGGAGCGCATGGTCCCTGCGCTGGTCGCGGCGCAGGCGGCGGCGCAGCCTCTTCACGCGGGATGCGCGGCGGTTCGCGAGCGCCGGCTCGAGCAGCCAGGCCGCGGCGCCGTTCAGGACGGCGGAGATGAGCGGCCAGGCCACGTAGTCCTTGGTGATCTGGAGCCGCGCCTTGCCGGCGATGCCCTTCAGCTCGTGGCGGACCTGCTCAATGCTCTTCTCGCCGCTGCGGATCGCGTCGAAGTCGAGGTCATGGAACGCCACGCCCCACTCGAAGAGGGCCATGAGCACCAGGTTGTACAGCGGCTGGAAGAGGTAGACCGGATGCCACTTCTGGTGCGGGTCGATCCGCATGATCTCGTAGCCGAGGTCCTTGTCCTTGCCGCGGATGTTCGTGTAGGTGTGGTGGACGTAGTTGTGGGAGTGCTTCCACGCCTCCTTGGTCGAGGCCGTGTCCCAGTCCCACGTCGAGGAGTTGATGTACGGGTCGTTCATCCAGTCCCACTGCCCGTGCATCACGTTGTGGCCGATCTCCATGTTCTCGAGGATCTTCGCCAGCGAGAGGGAGGCCGTGCCGGCGATCCAGCCCGGCCGCCGTCGTGAGCCGAACAGCAGCACCCGGCCCAGCAGGGCGAGGCGACGCTGGAGAGCGATGATCGAGCGGATGTACTTCGCGTCCCGCTCGCCGAGGCTCGCGAAAACCTCGTCGTGCACCTTCTGGAACTCCTCGCCGATCTGCTCGATCTCCTCCGGCGACAGTCGCCCGAGGGGGCTCTGGATCTCTGGCGGCGCCTCTGTGGCAGTGGTCATTCAGGTCTCCCTCATAGCTCGATTTCAACCGGTCCCTCCGGCGCGTTGACGCACGTCCTGCACGTGACGCCCTCCACATCCATCACCTCGCCGCTGCGCAGGTCCCGCACCTTGCCGGACCTGAAGCGGCCCACGCAGGTGTGGCAGATGCCCATCCGGCAGCCGAACGGCAGCTCCAGGCCGGCCTCCTCGCCCGCCACGAGGATCGGCTTGTCCCCCGGCGCCTCGACCTCGCAGCCGGCCTTCAGAAACGTGATCGTGCCGCCCTCGCCCTCGGCCACGCCGTCGCCCCCTATGACGGGCTGAAAGCGCTCCATGTGGAGGCGGTCGCAGTCGCCATGTGCGTCCCAGTGCTCTGACAGCGCGTCGAGGAGCGGGCCCGGCC
Source organism: Thermoleophilaceae bacterium (assembly GCA_035572055.1). Lineage (GTDB taxonomy): Bacteria > Actinomycetota > Thermoleophilia > Solirubrobacterales > Thermoleophilaceae > JAICJR01. Next base: position 3,761 of record DATNBJ010000440.1, read on the forward strand.
CGGACACGAAGGACTCGCGCTCGTGCCAGTCCGGGCAGATGCGCTGGATGTCGGCGGGCTCGATGCGCCCCTCCGAGGCGGTGTGGCGCTCGCAGAGGAGAAAGCCGTCGTGAGCGCGGGCGAGCTCACGCAGCTCCTCGCCGAAGATCACGTCGTCGGGCGTGCGAGACGAGTGGATGTGGACCACGTCGTCCATCGCGTCCTGTCGCCCGAGACTGCGCAGCATGCCCATGATCGGCGTAACACCGCTGCCGGCGCTGATGAAGAGCAGCTTGCGAGGCAACGGGTCCGGCAGCACGAACTGGCCCTCCACATCGCTCAGGAAGACCAGGTCGCCGGGCCGGAGCCCGCGGTGGACGTGTGGCGTCACCTTGCCGCCCTCGAGCAGCTTCGGGGTGACCGAGACGAAGCCGTCCGGCCGATCGGGCTCCGAAGTCAGCGAGTAGGCGCGCCAGTGGCGGACCCCGTCGATGTCGAACCCCACGCGCACGTACTGGCCGGCGACGTGGCCCGGCCACTCGTGGCCCGGCCGGATCTCGATCGTCACCGCATCGGCGGTCTCGCGCTTGATCCGCTCCACCCGGCCGCGCAGCTCGCGCGTCGACCAGAGCGGGTTGATCATCTCGAGGTAGTCGTCAGGCAGGAGCGGGGTGGTGAGCGCGCGCGCCACCCTCAGGATCCGGCTCCGTGCCTTGGGGACCTTCGGACGCGCACCCTGCTCCGCCATGCCTCGGGGTGTACCCGATTCGCATTTGAGTCAGACGTGTGTCGCTGTTACGAAACGGCCCAGGTGTCGCCGGAGCTCAGCAGCGCCGCCAGCTCCTCGTCCCCCGCCGACTCGCGGGCGGACTCGAGCTCGGCGTGCAGGCCCTCGGCGTAGATGGGACGGCTCACCGAGCGGAACACGCCGACGGGCGTCGGGCCGGTGGGCCGCTCGGCCAGGTGCGCCAGCGCGAACGCCAGGCTCGGGTCGTGGCGCTCGGCGTCGTGGACCGCGAGCGCGTCCTCGCCGACGTCCTCGACGTTGACCATCCCCAGCGAGCCGTCCGGCTGCCAGACCACGCCGCGCTCGTCCTCGGCCCCGAAGCGGATCGGCTTGCCGTGCTCGAGGCGGATCTGGTTGGCCTCCTTGCGGCCCTTCTCACGCACGGCGTCGAAGGCGCCGTCGTTGAAGACGTTGCAGTTCTGGTAGATCTCGACGAACGCCGCGCCGTTGTGCTGGGCCGCCGCGCGCAGGACGCCGGCGACGTGCGCGCGGTCGGTGTCGACCGTGCGCGCCACGAACGACGCCTCGGCGCCCAGCGCCAGCGCCAGCGGATTGAACGGGTGGTCCTGCGAGCCGAACGGCGTGGACTTCGTGACCTTGCCCTGCTCGCTGGTGGGCGAGTACTGACCCTTGGTCAAGCCGTAGATCTGGTTGTTGAAGAGCAGGATCTTCAGCGGCACGTTGCGGCGCAGCGCGTGGATCAGGTGGTTGCCGCCGATCGACAGCGAGTCGCCGTCGCCGGTGACCACCCAGATCGAGAGGTCCGGCCGCGAGGTGGCGAGCCCGGTGGCGAGCGCCGGCGCACGGCCGTGGATGCCGTGCACGCCGTAGGTGTCCATGTAGTAGACGAAGCGGCCCGCGCAGCCGATGCCGGAGATGAACACCGTGCGCTCCGG
>DATNBJ010000441.1:0-2265 GCA_035572055.1 Thermoleophilaceae bacterium
ACGCTGCCGAAGCCGCTGATCCGCGTCCGCCACATCGCGGCCGCGACGATCGTCGGCACCGGCGAGATCGTGCCGATCCTGAACGTGCTCGACCTGCTGAAGGCCTCGGGCAAGACCGCCCCGGCGGTCGCCCCCCGCAAGGCGGCAAAGCCCGAATCCCCACTCCCCAATCCCCAGTCCCCGGAGCCAAAGGCCGCCGCGCCGAAGGCCGCGGAGCCCAAGGGCAAGCAGTCGATCCTCGTGGTCGACGACTCGGTGACCATCCGCACCTTCGAGAAGGCGCTGCTCGAGGCCGCCGGCTACGACGTGACCGCCGCCTCTGACGGGCTCGAGGCCTGGAACATGCTTCAGAAGAGCCCCTGCGACCTGATCGTCTCGGACGTCGAGATGCCGAACATGACCGGCTTCGAGCTGACCGAGAAGGTTCGCGGCGATTCAAAGCTGAAAGACATGCCGCTGGTGCTCGTCACGACCCTGAGCTCGGACGAGGACCGCAAGCGCGGCATCGATGCAGGCGCCGACGCCTACGTGATCAAGGGCTCGGCTGAGCAAGACCATCTACTAGACACAGTGAAGAGGCTGATCTGATGAAGAACATCCATCTCGACATCAAGGCGAAGTTCGGTGTTGTGATCGCCGTCGTGCTGGCCTCGGTTGGCCTGTGCGCGTGGAGCGGTCTGCACGCCATCGGCGCCCTCGACGGCCACGCCAAGACCCTGTTCGGGCGTGACTTCGACGGCATGAAGACCATCAACGAGCTCAACGTTCAGCTCGGACATGTCCAGGACGAGGCCGTTCAGGCCACCGTCGCGGGCAGCAAGTCCGAGGCTTCGGAGCTTCAGCAGCGGAGCAAGGTCATCCAGGCGGACCTGGCGCACCTCGCCAAGCTGCCCGACCGCACCGCGCAGGAGAGCAAGCTGATCGCGCTGGAGAACACGCTCTGGCCGAAGTTCATGGCCGACTGGAACGCGGGCAAGCTCGACGCGAAGGACGCCTCGGCGGGCGCCAAGGCGGACGCTGCGGGCAACCTCGACGAGCGCCTCAGCCCGATGAAGGATTCGATGGAGACGCTCGCCGCTGCCGCGAACAAGAGCGCCGCGCAGGGCTTCAAGCAGACGGAGAGCGCCGCGTCGAGCGGTCGCACGATGACCTGGATCGCGGTGCTCGTCTCCGCGCTGATCGGACTGGCCGGCGTGGCCTGGCTGATCCGGCAGGTCCTGCCGCGCGTCCGCCGCTACTCGGAGTTCACCACCGAGGTGGCGGGCGGCGACCTCAGCTCGCGCGTCGACGTGAAGGGTCACGACGAGCTCGCGCAGCTCGGCGGCAACCTGAACACGATGGTCGAGGCTCTCGCCTCGATGTCCTCCCAGGTCCGCGACGGCGCCCAGCAGATCACCTCGAGCGCCGGCGAGATCCTCGCCACGGTCAACCAGCAGACCGCCGGCGCGAGCCAGCAGTCCGCGGCCATCAGCCAGACGACCACAGCGACCGAGGAGATCCGCGCGACCGCCGAGCAGGCCGCCAGCAAGGCCGAGGAGGTCGCCGTTCGCTCCCAGGAGTCGGTGCGCCAGGGCGACCAGGGCGCCGAGGCGGTCCAGGCGATCGTCGAGGGCATGGCCGAGATCCGCGAGCGCGTCGAGGGCATCGCCAGCGACGTGCAGGCGCTGTCCGACCGCACCGCCCAGATCGGCGAGATCACCGACGCGGTGAACGACATCGCCGACCAGTCCAACCTGCTGGCGCTGAACGCGACCATCGAGGCCGCCCGCGCCGGTGAGCAGGGCAAGGGCTTCGCGGTCGTCGCCGACCAGGTGCGCAACCTGGCCGAGCAGTCCAAGGAGGCAACCGCCCAGGTGCAGACCATCCTGGAGGAGATCCAGGCTGCCACCCGCGCCGCGGTGCAGGCCGCCGCGGACGGCACGAGCGTGGTGGAGCAGGGCGCGGAGCTGGCCGCTCAGGCCGGCGACATCATCGCCCAGCTGACCCAGTCGATCCGCGACTCGGCTCAGGCCGCCGAGCAGATCGTCGCGTCCGCCAAGGAGCAGAACGCGGGCATGGATCAGATCGCCACAGGCATGCGCGAGGCCTCGACCGCCGCGGTCGAGTTCGCGAACAGCGCCGAGGAGTCGCAGCGCACGGCCGAGGCCCTCAACAGCGTGGCTGCCGAGCTCGAGCAGCTCGCCAGCGCCTACAAGGTCTGAGGACTGTGGCAACCCTCCGGGTATTGGTGACCGAGGACTCGGTCGTCGCCAGGGCCCTGCTCGT
>DATNBJ010000442.1:0-24746 GCA_035572055.1 Thermoleophilaceae bacterium
GTCCGCCTCGGCCTCGTGGGAGCCGGCCAGGTGAGCCTTGCGGCAGGCGAGATGCGCGACGAGCTCGAGGCGGCGGGACACGAGCTCAGCGGCTTCCTGGTCCAGCGCCTCCTCCAGGCGCCGGTCGCCGAGCTGCTGATCGGCGTCACGAACGACCCGACCTTCGGCCCGCTGCTGGTGTGTGGAGCGGGCGGGACCACGGCGGAGCTCCTGAAGGACGTCTCCGTCCGGCTGACTCCGATCGACGGCCGCGACGCCGCGGAGATGCTCCGCTCGCTGCGGACCTTCCCGCTGCTCGACGGCTATCGCGGCGCGCCGAAGGCCGACGTCGCGGCGCTCGAGAACGTGCTGCTCAGGCTGAGCGCGCTCGTCGAGGCGCATGCCGAGATAGTCGAGCTCGACCTCAATCCCGTCATGGCGCTCGGCGAGGGCGCCGTGATCGTCGATGCACGCATCCGCGTGGCTGCCGCGTCACCGCCCAGGCCGTGGCCGGCGCTTCGCTCTCCGACGCCCGAAAGGGGACTCTGATGTTCAAGTCCATCGTCTGGGCCACCGACGGCTCCTCTGCCGCCGATCGCGCCCTCCCATTCGTGAAGTCCCTCGCCGCCGCCGAGGAGGCCGCGGTCACCATCGTGCACTGCGACGAGTTCCTGGTGTCGCGTGGAGGCGGTCAACCGCTCCGCGCCGACGAGGTCGACGTGAAGACGAAGATCGAGGAGCAGGCCGCCGACCTCGGCCGCGCGGGCCTCAAGGTGACCCTGGAGGTGGTCAGCGCCGCCGCGGGCGGGGCCGCCCACCAGATCGCCGAGACAGCCTCGAGGAGCGACGCCGATCTCATCGTGGTCGGAACCCGCGGGCACACGGCGCTTGCCGGGCTGCTGCTCGGGAGCGTCACGCAGCGCCTGCTGCACATCGCCCCGTGCCCAGTCCTCGCCGTGCCTGCCGTCAAGCACGCGGATGGCTCGGAGAGGGAGCGGGTCGAGGCGACAGCGGCTTCATAGGAAGTGGCAGCGGACCCGGGTCGCGGATGAGGCGGAGCTAGCTGCGGCGATCGAGCATGTACGGCACGAGCGCGCGCACGAAGTCGCGGTCCGGGCCCGCCATGGCCGGCGCAAAGGCAGCGTCGAAGGCATCGAGAGCGGCACCGGCGATGCCCTGGGCGTACGCCGCCGCGAACGCGATGCTCCCGTACGCGTTCAGGAGCCCGCGGATCTCCGCGACGAGTCCGGCGCTGCGCTCGGAGCGCTCGAGGCGCAGGTAACGGTCGACGAGGCGGCGATCGCCGCCGCGCGCGTGCCGCATCAGGTGAATGAGCGGCAGGGTGCGCTTGCCCTCGTAGAGATCTCCGCCGATCTCCTTGCCGTACTCGTGCTCGGTCCCGAGCAGGTTCAGCAGGTCGTCCTGGATCTGGAAAGCCGCTCCCAGGTAGAACCCGAACCGCACCATCGGTCTGAGATCGGCGCCGCCCGCCGACCCGACGAGCGCCCCGACGCGCAGCGGATGCACGGTGGTGTACCAGCACGTCTTGTGCATGATCAGGTCGAGATAGTCCTCGGGCTCGAGCGCCTCCACCTGGTCACGGCGCCAGCCGAGCTCGGTGGCCTGGCCCTCGAGCGTGCGCAACGCCATGTCGTCGAACTCGGACAGGAGGCGTTCGGCGAGCTCGCCGTCCATGCCGCTCGTGTGGCGGCGCAGGACCTGGTTGGAGAGCACGGCGAGCGCGTCGCCGGCGTTCAGCGCGAGCCCGAGGCCATATTCCGCCGGGAGCGTCGGCCGCCCGCGCCTGCGCTCGCTGCCGTCGACGATGTCGTCGTGGACGAGAAAGGCGTTGTGCAGCAGCTCGATCGCCACCGCGATGGGCAGGATGTCGGAGTCGCCACCCCCGAACGCCCGGCTCGTCGCCACGCAGAGCGCGGGGCGGATCGTCTTCCCCGGCCGGCTCGGATAGTCGCGCGCGACCCGATATAGCCAGCGATGCGGCTCCCCGTCGGGAATCGTGTCGAGCATCGACCGGCGAACCAGCCGGCCGATCTCGTCGGAATATGCCTCGACATCGCGAACCTCGGCGGCGCTCAGCATTGCTCGATCGTCACCTCGAACGGCAGCCAGAGCCTGGGCGCGCCACTGGCCTGGATCGTGCCGCGGTAGGTGCCGGCCCGCAGCGGCCCGCTCGCCACGAGCGACACGACGACGACACGACTGGACCGGGCCGGCAGGAGGGGAACCTGGCGCGGCTCGAATTCCACGCCGGCGCCGGCGAGCACCTCACCGTCCGCGTCGCACAGCTCGCCGCAGCTGAGCGCCACCGGTCCGACCGCGCCGAAGGTCCCGTTGTGAAGCCAGACCTCGGTGACGCCGCTCTTTGTGTCGTCCGGGCCGCGCAGCACCAGGCGCACCTGCGGCCCGACGCCGGCCGTGTCGATTGCCACCGTGACCGCGTCCGGCCGGCCGGGAAGCGTCATTGCCGCGGCGAAGCGCCGGAACATCTCGGCCCAGGCCGCCGCGAGCGCGTTGTAGTCATCCGCCGGCGGACGATCGCGCGCGCCATCGCCATTCGGCTCGGCGCCAAGCACCCGCTCGAGCAGCTCCCCCGCGGCGCGCAGGCCCTCGGCCTGGATGTCCGCCACCGCGCGCATGCCGGCGATGGGATCGAAGACGCGACCCGAGCGCGCGGGGCCGTCGCGGCCGTTGGCGTGCGAGTCGCTCATCAACCGACGCTATCCGATTCTCGGACTTGCGTACCACGGGTAGAGTACGCACACCCGTTGGACTCGATGGATGGGCGAGACCAGAGACCTGGTCGGGATTTTCGGCGCTATCGACCGCCGCGCCGCCGTCGAGCCCGCCGCCCGAGCTCGGATAGCACGGCTGCTCCCCCTCTACAAGCGCTCTGACGTCAGCTGGTTCGACGACTTCGTGACGTGGACGAAGGAGCTGCGCGCCGAGCAATCGGACACGGAGCCGTTTCCGACGAGCCTGGACGAGGCGCTCGAGGATCTCGCCGGAACCCCGACAAAGGGCCGCATGATGGCGCGCCGCATGTTCGCGATCGCCGGCGCGGTGCAGGCTTTCCCGGACACGAACGGCACCGACAGCTCGTGGAAGGGCGCTGCCGCGCGTGCCCTCGCCCCAGGACTCGTGGACCAAAGTGAGGACCGCGGCCAGGCGATGCTCGAGATCCTCGGCCGGGAGGAGCTTCTCCCCAGGGAAGACACCCCGGCGGCTCGCGACGGCTGGTGGCGCGACGTGCTGGCCGCGGCCGGCAGCGACGGGCACATCGAGAACGCGGAGTGCGCCATCGGTCCGCGGCCGTGCGCCGGGCGGGTCAGCGCCGCCAACTGCGGCCTGGTCGCGACGATCGAGTCGGGTTTCAGGACCGGCTGCGTGAAGTTCAACCGTGCGTGCAGCTTCCTGCATCCGACGAACTGGCCCGAGTGCTCCAACGGATTCTGGTGCGAGATGGAGGACCTCGGGGAGGTGCGCCCGGGCGTGCACCACTTTCACGAGGTGGTGAGCACCGATTGCGACGACCAGGCGCTCGCCTGGACCATCTCGGCCGAGCTCGAGTTCAAGTTCACGCAGCATCCCGACCTGGACCTGTCAATCGCGGAGTACCAGCTTTGCGAAGGGCACCCCAAGCCGGGCGATGCGGTGCTCGTGGACGAGGGCTCGCTCGTGGTGCACGGTCTCGGCGGCGGTGAGCTGCAGGTCATCACCACCAAGCGGGTCCAGTTCAACTACCCGTTCAGCGTGGAGGCGCTGGCACTCATCATGTGCGCGCTGGGCTACGCGAACCTCGTGGAGGATCTGGTGTTCACCTGCGCCGCGCTCAAGCGGAAGAAGGGCCGCGAGTTTCCCGGGAGCGCGCCGACCCGCACGGTGCCGCTGCCCAAGCACCCGGCCGACGAGATCGCGGACAGGCTCAAGGCGTGCATCGACGACTACGCCGAGGCCGCCCGGACCGCTTCCGAGAAGACCGCCGCGGGCCACTACACGGCGGACGACCTGGCGCAGGACATGGCGAAGATGTGGGCGCGCGCGGCGCGCGAGTGGTCGGGCGCCGTCCAGCTCGGCGCGCGCAGCGCGCAAGACGCCGGCGCCCGGGGTGCGCGCCCCAGGGCCGGACCGAGGAGGTGACGATGCCCACTCCGTTCACAGACCTCCTCCGCAGCTATGCCGACCTCACGTCCTCGCTGGCCGAGAAGTGGAGGACGCACGCCGCGAACGTGGCGTCGAGGGTGGAGCGGCCCGGCTACAAGGTCGACCACGCGGTGTCCGATCTGGCGGCGACCGCATCGCTCGCCACCGAGACCGGATACCTGCTCGCCGCCCAGGCCTTCGAGGCCGTGAGCGTCCTCGCGGCGCCACTCGAACGGAATGTCGTCTTCTCGGAGCCCTTCCAGAGCCCCCTGCCCGGGGCGACCCTCGCCCTGGACGGGCAGCAGCTCATCAACGGCTTCGGGGAGACCCTGCCCGCGAGCATCGTCGCCATCCAGCCGCCGCAGCTGGGGTCGGGCGAGACCGAGTTCATCATCCGCGCCGACGCCACCGGCCGGCACGCCGGAACGTACCTGGGCAAGGTGACGACCGTTACGCCGGGCGCCAGCGACCACGTGGACGTTTGGATCGTCGTCCCATGACCGGCGGGCTGGGCACCCGCAAGGGCGAGGTGCGCCGGCTCACGTTCGTGTACTGCGACGTGGTGGGCTCCACGGCGCTCTCCAGCCGCCTGGAGCTCGAGACCTACCACGAGCTCATGCGGGCCTACCGGAGCACGTGCCGCGACGTGATCGAGGCCCGGTTCGAAGGCCACATCGTCCATTTCCAGGGTGACGGCCTGCTCGCCGCTTTCGGATTTCCGCTCGCCCACGAGAACGACGCCGAGCGAGCGGTGCGGGCGGGCCTTGCGCTCGTGCGTGCCGTGCGCGATCTCTCGCTCGAGGTACGGATCGCCGTTCACCGCGGGCCCGTGTTCGTCGATTTCGGCGACGACGACATCTCGGGCCTCCCAGCGAACGTCGGCTCGAGGTTCGAGGCCGCCGCCGACCCGGGCACGGTCGTGGTCTCCGAGGAGGTGCGCCGGCTGGTGGCGGACCACTTCGAGATCGAGGCCGGCGAGCCCCAGCTGGTGAAGGGCGTCGACATACCGATCCAGCCGTTCCGGATCATGGGCGAGCGCCCCGCGCCCGCGCGGCGTTCCTGGTCGACTCCACTCGTCGAGCGCGAGAGCGAGCTCGAGCGCCTCACACAGGCGTATGCGCACACCGCGTCCGGAAGCGCCGGCTCTCCCACGGGAATACTCGTCCACGGCGAGGCCGGTGTGGGCAAGACGCGCCTGGTGGCCGCGCTCGTGGATCAGGCGGCGAACGGTCCGGTGGTCGACCTCCACGGCTCTCCGTTCCATCGCGAGGTGGGCTTCCATCCCGTTCGGAGGCTCATAGAAGCTCGCTGCAACATCGGCGACGACGACAGCCCGGCGGTGCGCCTCGAGTGCCTCACGCACGACGTGACGGGGCTCGGGCTCGACCCGGCAGCGACCGTCCCTCTCCTCGCGCCGGTGGCCGGCGTCGACCCGCGGGCCGGCTATGAGCAGGCGCCCGCGGTGGGCCGGCTGCTCGAGGAGCAGGTCACCCAGGCCGTCCTCGACTACACCTCGGCGTGCCTCGAGGGCCGCCCCGGGATCGTCGTCGCGGAGAACCTGCACTGGTTCGACCCAGCCACCCGCGCCCTGTTGGAGAAGCTGCTCCGGGTCGGGGCGGGAACGGTCCTGATCGTCGCGACCTCGCGCAATCCCGAGCCCGGCCCGTGGGAGGCGATTGAGCTGCGCCCCCTGAGTGTCGCCGGCCGGCACGCGCTGCTCGACGCCCTGGAGCAGGACCTGACCGACGAGGATCGGCTCGCGCTCGCGACCCGCAGCGGCGGCATCCCGCTCTATCTCGAGGAGCTCGTACGAGCCGGCGACCGTGACCAGCGCACCGCGGGCGCCGCCGCTCCCGTGCCCGGATCGGTGCCGGAGGTCCTCTACGAGCCGCTCGTGGCGCGGCTGTACGCCACGCCCTCGGCGATCCCCGTCGCGGCCACCGCGGCCGCCGCCGGTCAGGAGGTGGACCGCTCACTGCTGGCGGCGACGATGCCGGACATGACGCCGTCGAGCCTCGACTCCACATTGGCCGCCCTCGTGGACGCGCGGATCCTCGAGGCCGTCCAGGGCCGTTCGGAGCGATACCAGTTCAGGCACGAGCTCCTGCGCGAGGTCGCGTACGAGCTCCAGCCGCCGTCGTGGCGCCGTGAGGTCCACAGCCGCCTCTGCGATCTGCTCGTCGAAGACGAGAGCCGAGACTGGCAGGTCCTCGCTTCCCACTTCGAGCGCGCGGAGCGTCCCAGCGAGGCGGCCGCCGCGTACCAGGAAACGGCGGAGCTGGCGCGTCGCCGCGGAGCGCTGGCGGAAGCCCGCGGCCACCTCACGCGGGCGATCGACCTGGTGCTGCCGCTCGCCGCCGACGCCGCGCGCGACCATCAGGAGGTCCAGCTGCGGCTGCGCCGCGGGTTCCTCGCGATGTCGATGGAGGGGGCCGGCAGCGCCCAGGCGTCCGCGGACTTCAATCGCTGCCGCGAGCTGGCCGAGTCCGACCCCCACGGCGACGACATGCTCAGCACGCTGATCTCGCTCTGGGCCTATTACCTGTCCCATGGCGAGCTCGATCGGGCGCGTGAGGTGACCACGACGCTGCGCGGCACGATCGGAGACCAGCCCGAGACCCTGCGGCCGACGAACCCCGCCGGCGCCGGGATGCTCGACTGGTTCGCCGGGGACTTCACGAGCTCGATCGAACAGCTCACGACAGCCGTCGACGCGCTCGACAAGATGCCCGGAGGAGGCGGCGTCGAGGCGGTGTGGTTCGTTCCCAACAACCCCTTCGTGGCAATGCACGTGCACCTCGCCCTCGCGCGTTTCATGGCTGGAGACACCGAGGGAGCGGATCAGAGCCTGGCCCGAGCTCGACGGATCGCGTCGTCGCTCGACTTCCCGCAGGGTCCGTGGAGCGCCGCGTATGCGATCTGGCTCGGCTCCTGGACGTGGATCGAAGCGGGCAGGTTGGAGCCGGCCGAGCAGTCGCTCGCAGAGCTCCAATCCCTGTGCGTCCGACACGGTCTCGACAGCTGGGGGCTGATCGCGGCGACGCAGACGGCGGCGCTCGAGGCCTTCCGGGCGCTGCGCGGCGGCTCGGACGCGGCGTCGCTGCTGGACTGCGCCGAGCTGCTCGGCTCGTTGCTCGACATCTGGCAGGCGGTGGAGCTGCGCGTGTTCCTCCCCTTCTACCTCACGACCACGGGCGCGCTGCTGGCGGCCGCGGGCGACGCCGAGGCGGCGCGCGGGCGCTACGAGGAGTCGCTCGCTCTCTCCACAGAGACCGGCATGCGCTTCTATGACGCGGAGACCCTGAGGCGCCTGGGGCGGTTGGAGAGCGCGCTCGAGCTCGCCCGGGCTCAGGGTGCCCGTGTGTTCGAAGAGCGGATAGAGCTGGACCTGCGCGCGCTGTCCGGCCACGAAGCGCGCTCGCTCAGGTGACGGGGCGCCACGCCCGCGTCGCCATCCTCGGTGGCGGCATGGGCGGCCTCGCCGCGGCCTGGCGACTCAGCGAGCCCGGCTGGCGGGAGGAGCTCGAGTCGATCACGGTCTACCAGCGCGGCTGGCGGCTCGGGGGCAAGGGCGCCAGCAGCAGGGGCCCGAACGGCAGGATCGAGGAGCACGGACTGCATCTCTGGCTCGGCTACTACGAGAACGCCTTCCGCCTCCTGCGCGAGTGCTACGCCGAGCTCGACCGCCCGCGCACCGATCCCGCGGCGCCGATCAAGACCTGGCGCGAGGCGATCTTCCCGGCGGGAACGGTCGGACTCGAGGATCGCCGGGGCGACGGCTGGCACCACTGGCTGGGTGAGTTCACGCCGAACGAGCTGCTGCCGGGAGAGCCGGACGCCACCAGGCGGGAGCCGAGCGTCGCGGACGTGCTGCGGCGCGCTCTGCAGCTGATCGTCGATTTCCTTCGCTCGCTGCCCGACTCACCGCCGGCGCCGGGCCAGGTCGCCCTCAGCGCGTCGCCCGGTGCGCCGGGCGGACCGGATGCCCTCGTCGCGGGATTTCGCGTCACGGTGCTGGCGGCCATCCTCGAGGTCACCGCACGGGTACGCGGAACGCTCGACCCCTCTGGCACGGCCCAGGCGATCGCGGCGCTCGACCGCGCGCTCGGCGCGACCGGCGACGCCCTGCGGAGCATGGTCGACGAAGACGCCGACCTTCGGCGGACCTGGCACCTCGTCGCGGTGATGACCGCCGTGGTGCGCGGGCTGCTCGCGGACGGCATCCTCACCGGGCAGCGCGGCTTCCGCGCCCTCAACGACGAGGACTTCCTCGACTGGATCACGCGCCACGGCGCGCCCGCCGAGGTGGCCGACTTCGCCTTCATCCGGGGCCTGTATGACCTGGTCTTCGCCGAAGCCGGGCCGGCCCGCTCGAATCGCGGCGTGAGCGCGGGTGTGGCGGTCTTCCTGACGACCAAGATGTTCTTCGAGTACCGCGGCGCGATCTTCTGGAAGATGGCCGCGGGTATGGGCGACGTCGTGTTCGCCCCGCTCTACGAGGCGCTGCGGCGCCGCGGCGTGGAGTTCGAGTTCTTCCATCGCGTCGACCAGCTCCATCTCTCCGCGGACCGGACCCGGGTCGAGCGGCTGACGATCGGCCGTCAGGCGCGGCTCGCACCGGGCAGCGGCACGTATGAGCCCCTCGTGCGCGTCGGTGAGCTGCCCGGCTTCCCCTCCACCCCGCTCGTGGAGCAGCTCGACGCTCCCCCGGAGATCGAGCGCGAGCCGCTCGAGTCGCACTTCTGCGACTGGCCGGACGCGGAGACGCGCGTGCTCCGGGACGGCGAGGACTTCGACGTGATCGTGTTCGCGATTCCCGTCGGCATGGCGCCCGTCCTCTGCCGCGAGCTGGTCGACGATCGGCCCGAGTGGCGCGAGCTGACCGGGCGCATGACGACCACGGCGACCCAGGCCGTGCAGCTATGGCTGCGCGAGGACGAGGTCACGCTCGGCTGGCGCGAGCCGGGAACCACGGTGAGCGCGTACGAGTCGCCCTTCAACACGTGGGCGTCCATGCCGCAGCTCATCGAGGTCGAGCGCTGGCCGGCGGACGACAGTCCGGGCTCGATCGCCTACTTCTGCGGCGCCCTGCAGGCGCCCTGGCCGGCGAACGGGGACCGTCCCGCCTATGTGGCCGAGCAGCGCGCCCGCGTTCGTGCCAACGCGGTGGACCTCGTCGAGCGAAGGCTGGCGCACCTGCTGCCCGGCACGTCGGAAGCCGGCTCCTTCCGCTGGGAGCTGCTCTGTGGCCGGAACGGTCATGCCGGGCACGGCGCGATCGACACCCAGCTCTACCTCGCCAACATCGATCCCTCCGACCGCTACGTGCAGTGCTCGCCCGGCACCGATGCCTACCGCCTACGCGCCGATGAAAGCGGCTACGACAACCTCTTCCTGGCAGGCGACTGGACCGACAACGGCCTCAACGCGGGCTGCATCGAGGCGGCCGTGCTCTCCGGATTGCAGGCCGCGAACGCCGTCCTGGGGCGATCCCGCAGCTATCGGGTCGTCGGGACCTGGCTCGAGTGAGGAGAATGCGGCCGTGCCCTACACGCTCAGGAACCTCAGGAAGGACCTCGAGGACGTCGGGTCCAACTTCGACGGCCCCCCGGACCTGGAGTTCCGGATGGCGACGAAGGCGCTCGAGCTCGAGCAATCCGGCCTCACGTATCAGCGCGTCCCGCCCGGCTACCGCTTCCCGTACGGTCACACCCACAGGAAGCAGGAGGAGGTGTACGTGGTGCTGCGCGGGAGCGGGCGGATGAAGGTCGACGAGGAGATCGTCGAGCTCGCGGAGTGGGACGCGGTGCGCGTCCCGCCCGGTACGTGGCGAGGCTACGAGGCCGGTCCCAAGGGTCTCGAGATCCTCGTCATCGGCGCGCCCAACCTCGGTGAGTCTCCGCGCGACGACGTGGAGGGCCGGCGCGACTGGTGGGCTGACTAGCGACATGGCCTACACCGTCGACTTCCACACCGTCTCGACTGTCGGCCTCGAGTCGTCGCCTTTTGCGGACGCGCTGGCCGGCCTGCGGGCGAACGAAGCCCGCTACTTCAAGAACAAGTACGACCATGACTTCACGGTGGAGCCCGCGAGCGACGCGGAGGAGACGATCGAGTGGGTGCACCGGATCCTCAGGGAGGAGCGGGACATCGTCATCTCGTCTCCTCCTCTGGAGGCGACGGCCTTCCAGGTGGAGGACATCCGCATGGCCTACGTCTTCTACGAGAGCGGCCTGTCGATCAACGTGATGTACGGCCCCGACAAGCGGGCGGTCGGCTTCAAGCTGTCGGACGGGATGGACATCCCCGACGAGCTCTCGTCCTTCAAGTTCGCGCGGCAGAGGTCGAAGCTCGCCGGGACGATCCGCGGCTCCTACTTCGTGATCAAGAACGAGTACTGAGCGTCCGATGAGCGCGGCTGGAGCCGAGATGGTCGCGGTGCTGATGACCGATCTGGAGGGCTCCACGGCGATGGCCCAGCGCCTCGGGCCCGTCGCGGCCGAGGAGCTGCGCGCCGAGCACTTCGCACTGCTTCGCGGCGCGCTCGAGCGGACCGGCGGGCGGGAGGTGAAGACCCTCGGCGACGGCCTGATGGTCGTGTTCGACGGTGCCGCGCAGTCGCTCGCGTGCGCGGCGCAGATGCAGCAGGCCATCGAGGCTCGCAACCGCCGTGCCGAGGAGAAGCTCGGCGTGCGGATCGGCGTGAGCCTCGGCGACACCGAGTTCGCGGACGGGGACTACTTCGGCGAGGCGGTCGTGGAGGCGGCGCGGCTGTGCGACCGCGCGAGCGGCGGACAGGTCATCGTCGCCGACGTCGTGCACCGGCTGGGTGGCTCACGCGACGGCCACGCCTTCGAGCCCCTCGGCGGCCTCGAGCTGAAGGGCATCGCCGAGCCCGTGCAGGCGTTCGAGCTGCGCTGGGAGCCCGCTCCGGTGACCGGCATCGCGCTGCCCGAGCGGCTGCGCGGGGACCCGGCTACGGCGTTTGTGGGACGCGAGGCGGAGCGCGAGCGGCTGGCGGAGCTGTGGGGCGAGGCGCGCGGTGGCTCGCTGCGTGTGGGGCTGCTGAGCGGTGAGCCTGGAATGGGTAAGACGCGCCTGGCGACCCATCTGGCCCACGAGGTCCACTTCGAGGGATCCACGGTGCTCTACGGGCGCTGCGACGAGGACCTCGGAGTCCTCTACCAGCCGTGGGTGCAGGCGCTGTCCCATCTGGTCGAGGAGGCGCCGCAGTCCGTCCTCGAGGGTCACGTCGAGCGCGCCGGGGGCGACCTGGCGCGTCTCATACCCGCACTGCGCGATCGCCTGCCGGACCTGCCCTCCCCGCGTGAGAGCGACCAGGACACCGAGCGCTACCTGATGTATGCGGCAGTCGCGGGCCTGCTCGAGGAGGCGGGTGCGCAGGAGCCGCTGCTGCTGATCCTCGACGACCTCCATTGGGCCGATGCGCCGACGCTCTCGCTGCTTCGCCACGTCGTCGGTGCGGGCTCCTCGATGAACGTCATGATCGTGGGCGCATTTCGCGACTCCGAGCTCTCGCCCGATCACCCTCTGGCCTCGCTGCTCGCCGCGCTCCACCGCGAGCAGGGCATTCAGCGGATCGAGCTCTCTGGCCTCGATCCGGAGGACGTGCGGGCGCTGATGGAATCCGCCGCCGGCCAGGAGCTCGACGAAGACGGACGCACCCTCGCGGCGGAGATCACCCGCGAGACGGCGGGCAACCCCTTCTTCACCGAGGAGATGCTGCGGCACCTCACGGAGTCCGGAGCGATCGTCCAGGGAGAGGACGGGCGTTGGCGACTGGCCGGGAACCTCGCGGACCTCGGTCTTCCCCGGAGCGTGCGCGAGGTCATCGGACAGCGTGTCGAGCGGTTGGGAGCGAACGCCCGCACCGCGCTCGGCGCGGCCGCCGTGATCGGCCGCGACTTCGACCTCGATCTGCTGCCGGCACTCGTCGAGCTCCCCCAGATGCAGCTGCTGGACCTGCTCGACAAGGCGGTCACGGCGTCGCTGCTGCGGGAGAGCTCGGAGCGAGCCGGGCGCTTCACGTTCACCCACGCCCTCGTGGAGCACGCCCTCTACGAGGATCTGGGACGCACGCGCCGCACGCTCCTCCATCGCCAGGTCGCCGAAGAGCTCGAGCGACGCTACGGCGCCGACCCGGGTGAGCGCGTGGGCGAGCTCGCCGCCCACTGGGTCGCGGCGGCCTCCGGCGCCGATACCTCCAAGGTGCTCGGGTACGCGCGCCTGGCGGCCGACCGGGCGCTCGAGCAACTCGCCCCCCAAGAGGCGGTGCGCTGGTATCGCCAGGCGCTCGACCTCCATGACCAGACGCGGGGCGCCGACCGCAGCGAGCGCTGCGAGCTGCTGATCGGTTTGGGTGAGGCCGAGCGCCAGGTCGGAGATCCCGCATCCCGCCAGACGCTGCTGGACGCCGCGGCGCTCGCACAGGAGCTCGGCGACACGGAGCGCCTTGGCCGCGCGGTGCTCGCCAACAGCCGCGGACTCCCGAGCCGCCACGGCGCGGTCGACTCCGAGCGCGTGCAGATGCTCGAGGCCGCCGTGGAAGTCCTTCCGGAGGATGACCCGCGGCGCGCACCGGTGTTCGCGCTCCTGGCCGTCGAGCTTCTCTACCGCCCCGGCGCGCTCACGCGACGCCAGGCGCTGGCCAGGCAAGCCATCGAGATCGCCAGAGCCGCCGGTGACCAGACCACGCTCGCACACACGATCCACTACGCCACCGGCGGCATGTGGGCACCAAACACCCTGCCCGAGCGGAAAGCGCTGGGCGCCGAGCTCCTCGAGCTGGCCCAGCGCCTGGATGACCCCCGGCTCAGCTTCATGGCGGCGTTTCGCCAGCAGAGCATCGCCCTGTGTGCGGCGGACCGCCCGCAGCTCGAGTCCGCGCTGGCAACGATGACGGCGCTGACCGTCTCGGTACCCGAGCCGTCGCTCGAGGTGCAGCGCCTCAACACCGAGGCCGTCATGGCGGTCATCGACGGCGACCTCGGAGCCGCCGAGAAATGGGTCCACGAGGCATTCGCGACCGGAACGGCATCAGGCCAGCCCGACGCCCCCATGATCTTCGGCCTGCAGCTCGCCAACGTGCGCTACTTCCAGGGGCGGCTCGGCGAGCTCGTGGAGCCGATCGTCCAGGCCGCCCGCGGACCGGACAGCCTCTCGGGCTTTCGTGCGCTGGCGACGATCGCCCTGATCGAAAGCGGCCGCGCCGACGAGGCGCGCGAGCTGGTGCTCGGCGAGGACCTCCAGAGCGTGCCGTGGGACGCGGTCTGGGCGATGGTCATGTTCGCCTGGGCCGACGCCTGCGCCCGTCTGGGTCTCAGCGAGCGTGCCGGCGAGCTCTACGAGCTCCTGCAGCCGTTCCCCGGCCAGGTCGCGGCGGCAACGTTCATCTACGGCCCGACGGACTGGGCCCTGGGCACCCTGGCCACCACCCTCGAGCGCCACGAGCAGGCCGAGGACCACTTCGCGGCCGCGGCGGAGCTCGACGAGCGGCTCGGCGCCGTCCTCCTCCTGGCCCGCACCCGCAGCGGCTGGGCGCGCACGCTGATCGCCCGCGGAGGGCCCGCGGACATCGAGCGCGCGGAGCAGATGCTGGGGCAGGCGGAGGAGGTCGCCGTGTGGCACGGCGCGGGGCTTGTCAGCCGGGAAGTCGCGGAGTGCCGGGCCGCGGCTACCGTGCGTGTCTCAGGTCGATGACGAAAAGCACACGAGAGGAGTGAGATGAGCAGCTACGAGGTTGTCGATCCCGCGACAGGCGAGTCCGGCAAGAAGTACCCCACGATCAGCGACGACGATCTGCGCGACGCCATCGAGCGCGCGGACGCGGCGCATCGCGGCTGGTCGGCTTCGTCGACCGTCGCGGAGCGGGCGGCGCTCGTCCGGCGCGTCGGCGAGTTGCATGCCGAGCGCCGCGAGGAGCTGGCCGAGATCATCGTCCGCGAGATGGGCAAGCCGATCGAGCAGGCGCTTGGCGAGGTCGATTTCGCCGCCGAGATCTACGGCTTCTACGCGGACAACGCGGAGGAGCTGATGGCCGATCAGCCGATCAAGCTGCTTGCGGGGGACGGCCGCGCGTTCGTCCGCAAGAGCTCGCAGGGCGCCCTGCTCGGGATCATGCCCTGGAACTTCCCCTACTACCAGGTCGCGCGCTTCGCCGGGCCCAACCTCGTGGTGGGCAACACGATCGTGCTGAAGCACGCCCCGCAGTGCCCGGAGTCGGCCGAGGCGATGCAGAAGATGTTCGACGACGCCGGCTTCCCGGATGGCGCATACGTGAACGTCTACGCGTCGAACGAGCAGATCGAGTGGGTGATCGCGGATCCGCGCATCCGCGGCGTGTCGGTCACCGGCTCGGAGCGCGCGGGGGCGGCGGTCGCGGAGATCGCGGGCAAGAACCTGAAGAAGGTCGTGCTCGAGATGGGCGGCTCGGACCCGTTCATCCTGCTCAGCACCAACGACCTCGACAAGACCGTGGAGGACGCGGTGAACGCACGACTCGACAACACCGGTCAGTCGTGCAACGCCGCGAAGCGGTTCATCGTGGTCGACGAGCTGTACGAGCCGTTCGTCGAGAAGTTCACGGCCGCGATCACCGCCGTCAAGCCGGGCGACCCCACCTCGCCGGATTCCGCTCTCGGCCCGCTGTCGTCCAAGGTGGCCGCCGACCGGCTGGAGGAGCAGGTCAAGCGCGCGGTCGACCAGGGCGCGACGCTGGTGGCCGGCGGCGGCCGCGAGGGCAACTTCTTCGAGCCGACCGTGCTCACCGACATCACCCCCGACAACGACGCCTACCGCGAGGAGCTGTTCGGACCGGTCGCGCAGGTCTACCGGGTGTCCTCCGAGGAGGACGCGGTCAGGCTCGCCAACGACACGCCGTTCGGGCTCGGCTCGTATCTCATGACCACGGACCCCGAGCAGGCCGAGCGCGTGGCGAACCAGATCGACGCGGGCATGGTCTTCGTCAACCTCGTCCTCGCCGACGGTGTCGAGCTCCCATTCGGCGGCACCAAGCGGTCGGGGTTCGGGCGCGAGCTGGGGACCTACGGAGCGGAGGAGTTCGTCAACAAGAAGCTGATCCGGGTCGGTTGATGGCGGGCGCGATCGCGTCACCGGGCGGGCGCCTCGGCGCCCGCTACAGCTCCCGGGCCAGGAGGCGGTTGCCCTTCTCGAGCTGATCGCGGGTGGCGGCGCCCACGGAGGCGGCGCCGGTGGCGCGGTTCACCCGCGCGTGCACGGCGCTGTGCGGCTCGCCGGTCTTGCGCGAGACGAGCGCCGCCAGGCGGGCGCGCTCGGCACGCAGCCGGCCGCGGGCCGCCGACGCGGTCTCGGCGGCGGCCTCCGGCTCGACCACCACCGTGGGTGTCGCCGCCGCTGCCTGCATGGCCGCCGCGAGGGCCGGCGTGTCCTCGGTGGCGAAGAGCTGCATGGTGGTGTCGGTGAGGATCGCCTCGTCGAGCTGCGCGCCGCCCGAGCTGAGCGCCTCGAAGCGCTCACCCGCCTCGCCGCGCTCGGGTGGCTCCGGAAGCTCGCCGTCCTCGCTCGCGCCGAGCTCGAGCGCATGGCGGCGCTCCTCCTCGATGCGCGTGGCCAGCTCCTTCAGCCGCTGGTCGGCCGGCAGCAGCAGATAGCTCATCTGGCGTGCGGGGGCCGGGGTGCGGCGCACGAAGCGCCCCACCACCTGGCGGAAGAAGAGCTCGGTGCGAGCCGCGGTGGCGTACACCCCCACGCGCAGCCGCGGGATGTCCACGCCCTCGGACACCATCAGCACGGACACCAGCCAGCGGCGGGAGCCGGCCGAGAACGCGGCGATCCGGGCGCTCGCCTCGGGCTCCTCGCTCATGACGAGCTCGGGCCGCTCGCCCGCGACCCGCTGAAGCCGCTCCGCGATCGCCCGCGCGTGCTCCTGGTCCGACGCCACCACGAGGCCGCCGGCGTGGGCATGACCGTCCGCACGGACCCGGGAAAGGGTGGCATCGGCCTCACGAAGCACCTCACCCATCCAGTCGCCGTCGGGCTCGAGCGCGGTACGGAGCCGACGGGCCGCCTCGGCGCCCGGAAGCGCATGCGTGAAGCCGGCGCGCCGCAGCCGTCCCTCCGAGCGCCATTCCATCTCGCCGTCGTAGGGGTGGAAGGCGATCGGCCGGCACACGCCGTCCACGAGCGCCCGCGCGTAGCCGTACACGTAGTGGGCGCGACTGACGCCGTCCTCGTCGTACTCCACCCACGGGATCGGCGAGCTGTCCGAGCGGAACGGCGTGCCCGAGAGGAGCAGGCGGAACACCGCGCCGCCGAAGGCCTGCCGGGCCCGCGAGCCCCAGGCCGCGTGATCGCCCATGTGGTGCGGCTCGTCCGCGATCAGGAGCGTGGCGCGCCCGGCCGCACGCTCATGCAGGCGCGGCGCCGACGCGATCGTCTGGTACGTGACGGCCACTCCATGCCGGTCGCGGGGCTCGACGCCTTCGGAGTTCGGCCGGTTGGGCTCGAGATCGATCCCGTAGCGCGCGGCATCGGCGGACCACTGGCGGCAGATGTGAGTGGTGGGCGCGGCCACCACCACGCGCGACACGGTCCCTCTGGCGAGCATGTCGTACGCCACGCGCAGGCCGAAGGTGGTCTTGCCCGCGGCGGGCGTGGCCGAGGCGAGGAAGCTCCCGCCCTTGTGTGCCGCGACCGCCTCGAGCGCCTCCCGCTGCCAAACCCGCAACGGACGTCCCGACGGCCATGGCGGAAGGCTGCGGGCGCCTGCTGGAGGTGTGGCGAGACCGGTCACGGGGTCGAGGAAGGTAGGGCCCCGATCGGTCGGAGTCGCAAGCGATGACGCCTCCGCCAAGGAGAAACCCCCGCATATGCGGGCTTCCTGAAAGCGGACGACAGGTCTCGAACCCGTCTGACCCCAGCGCCCTGTCCCTCGCAGTCCCCTCGGGTTAGCGTTGGACTTGTGAAGGCGCAATCGACAGCCGAGGTTCGGGCGCTGCTCGAGGCCGAACGTTCCGCGCAGCCGTTTCTCGCGTTTCGAGACGATGCCGGGACGCTGACAATCGAGACCCTGGGCCCGGACAAGAGGCTGCTGACCATGGGCCGCGACCCGTCCTGTGACCTCGCGCTGCCGTGGGACGACCTCGTGTCGCGCACGCACGCCGTGCTCGAGCGCTTGGGCCACGCTTGGACGCTGGCCGACGACGGCATCTCCCGCAACGGCACGTTCCTCAACGGCGCTCGCCTGAGCACCAGGCAGCGACTGGACGACGGCGACACGCTGCGCGTCGGCGCCACCACGCTCACGTTCCGCGACCCCGAAGGCACAGACAGCGGTGTGACCAATCTGGACAATCAGGCGGCCGGGATTGAGCTGACCACCATGCAGCGCAAGGTGCTGGTGGCCCTCTGCCGCCCCTTCCACGGGGAAGCGAGCCGCTACGCCTCGCCGGCCACCAACGCACAGATCGCAGCAGAGCTGGTGCTATCGGTAGAGGCGGTCAAGACTCACATGCGAGGCCTCTTCGAGCGCTTTCAGGTCGGCGACCTCCCCCAGAATCAGAAGCGCGCCCGGGTCGTGGAGCTGGCGCTCGAACAGGGCGTCGTCTCGCGGCACGAGCTCTAGACGGTCCCGGCCGGAGAAGGCGGATGCGAACTCCCACCCTAGGGTGGGTTACAGCCCAGCTTTACCGCTCTTACGGTCCCCGACACAGTGAAGAGCGACGCCGCCAGGCAAGACCGGTACCCCCTCTCCAAGACCCTGCATGGTCAACGGATCTTGTGCGAGTCAGGAACGCTGGACAAATCGCGACAGGTGGGGTTAGTGTGGGATTTCAGTACCCGATCCGCCCTCCCGGCACGGGCGCCTGAGGATCAACCGCACGGAAGCGCTGACGAGGATCTGGCCCCAGATCGTGAAGCCGTTTCCGACAAGCCGCCGATGTCGCGTGCTCGCCGCGCATGCGAGCAGCTGGGCCGACCGCTGAAGACCGCAGGCCTCATGCTGAGCCGGGGGGACGTCCTCGGCCGCTACGAGATCGAGGACATGATCGGCATCGGCGGTATGGCGATCGTCTACCGCGCCAAGCAGCTCACGCTGAACCGCTCGGTGGCTCTCAAGCTGCTGGCCCCCGAGTTCACGAGCGATGACTTCCGGGAGCGCTTCCGCCGCGAGGGCAAGCTCGCCGCCAGCCTCGACCATCCCAACATCGTCCCGGTCTACGACGCCGATGAGGCGGAGGGCCGCCTGTTCATCGCCATGCGCCTCGTGGAGGGCGAGACCCTGGCGGATCGCGTGCGCCAAGGCGGCGCGATCCCACCGTCAAAGACCCTGTCGCTGCTCAAGCCGATCGCGAGCGCCCTCGACGCCGCGCACGACGCCGGCCTCGTGCATCGCGATGTGAAGCCTCAGAACATCCTGCTGAGCCGCTCGGATCATCCCTTTCTCGCCGACTTCGGGATCGCCAAGGGTGACTCCACCTCGGCCACCCTCACCAGCGCCGGCGCGTTCGTCGGCACCGTCAACTACGCCTCCACGGAGCAGATCTGCGGCTACGAGCTGACCGGGAGAACCGACGTCTACGCGCTCACGGTCGTGCTCTACGAGTGCCTGGCGGGCAGGGTGCCGTTTCTGCGCGACACCGACGTGGCCGTCCTCCACGCGCATCTGCACGACCCGCCGCCCCCCCTCCCGGAGAGCGGCCACGGCTCGCTCGACACCGTCAACGCGGTGATCGCGCGCGGGATGGCGAAGCTCCCGCAGGATCGCTTCCGCAGCGCAGGCGAGCTGCTCGAGTCCGTGGAGCTCGCACTCGCCGGCACCAGGCTCAGTCCGTCGCCGCCACCCTCAAACGGGCATTCGGCCTCGGTCCGACATGAGGAGACCCGACAACGGCCGTCCCTCGGGCGCGCGGGCGCCCTGCTCGACGTCGCGGCGCGCACGATCACCGGGCTCCCCGCCGGAGCGCTGCACACGCGCGCCGCCGACACCGCTCAGGCGGCGGGCCCCAGGCTGGCCGACCCATCTCCGGCGCCGGCCCCCGTGCGACCGCGCAGGCGCTCACGGCGGCGCGTCAGGCGTCGCCGGGCGCTGGCCGCCGTGTCGGTGGCGGCGCTGGGAGGGGCATTGGCGTTGCTGCTGGTCCCGCACGGGGGCGGCAGCGATCTGAAGACGGCGCAGGCCGGGCTCGTCTCGCTCCACTACCCCGCCTCCTGGCGGCCGGCGCAGGCCCAGACGCCGCCGCCGGACGGTGTGGGGCTGACCGCTGAAGCGGACCTGTCGGGCCCCGGGGGTGCGCTGCTGCGCGCCGGACACATCAGCACGCATGCTGTGGCAGCGGCAGGGCTTCCGCCGGCTCTCAGCGGAAACGCCGCGGGCACACCCTCCGCCACCGCCACGACCCTGGACTCCGCCCACGGCCGCCTCTACTCGGGCGCGTTCAAGAGCGGCGGACGCTTCGCCGCATACGTGTTCGCGGGCAGCGCCGGTGACGTCGCGCTGATCTGCGAGGGCGCGACGCCGGCCGCGGTCGCAGGCTGCGCTCAGGTGGTCAGCGACAGCCGCGTCGGCGGGAGAGTGCTGCCTGCGGAGCCCGACGCCGGCGTGACCGCCGCGATTGGCAAGGCCCTGTCGCCGCTGGCGAAGGAGCGCGCGGCAGTGGGATCCGCCCTGGCCTCGAGTGACCTGGGCATCCGCGCGGGTGGGGCGGCGAGGGTCGCCACCGCGGACCGCGCCGCCTCCAAGGCGATCCTGAAGATCGACGCCGGGCCGCGGAGGACCAAGACGCTGCGGAGCCTGGCCACGTCGATGGCCGCCGAGGCGGGCCGGCTCGACGCGCTCGGAAGCGCGATTCACAGCCGCGACCGCACCGCCTATCGCAATGCGAGGGCCGGCGTGAGGAAGGCCGAGGCGTCCATGAAGCACTCGCTGGCCGCCCTCAGGTTCGCCGGCTACGGGACAAAGAGCGCACCGCTCCCGGCTCTCAACCTCACCCCGCGGATCGGGTCGTCGCTGCCCCGGGCGAAGAAGACTCCCTCGAGCTCCGCCGGGAACACGACGAGCTCGAGCTCGACCTCGGCCGTCCCCCCCTCGTACCAGCCCAGCGGTGGTGGAACCAGCAGCGGCGGCTCAAGCGGAACTCGCTCCACCCCACCCAAGAACAGCGGTGGGAACGACCTCCGCGTCAACCCCGGCCACTACAGCGGCTAGATGAGATTCGCGGTCACAGCCGTCCTCGCCGCGAGCGCGGCCCTGGTACTGGTCCCGACAGTGGGCGCCGACACGCCGCAGCCGGTGGTCCCGCGCTTCAGCATCGACATCCCTCAGGCCGGGGTCGTGGTCAACCACCACGGTTACTCGATGCGGGTCGACGCGATCGCGCTCGGCAAGCTCGCCGGCGCGAACGTCAAGCTTCGCTGCCTGGGCTGCAAGAACCGCAGGCTGGGTCGGCCACGGCACCGCTCGCGCAACGCGCGCGAGTACGTGAACGTGGGCTGGATCGTCGGCAGCTCGAGCTACATCGAGGTCGACGTCTCGCGGAGCGGTTACGTCGGTCGCTGGCTGCGCTTGGGGCTGCGACACGTTCGGCATCGGAAGAACGGGCCGTCCTGTTTCCGGCTGCCGGGATCCAGGGCGGGCTACGAATGCCTGCTCAAGCTCAAGACCGGCTGCCTGCTGGGGGCAACCGCCCACAGTGCCTGTCCGAGTGGCACGCCGATCCAGAACGTCGACAACGTTCCGGGAGTTCGGCTTCCCCACACGAGCATCAACTCAGGTCCCACGGGCCTCTCGAACAGCCGGTCCGCGACATTCACGTACTCGAGCGATGTCGGCAGCGAGTACCAGTGCAGGCTCGATGACGAGTGGCTGACCTGCCCGAGCGGCCAGGACCAGTACGACGGTCTGCCAGACGGCGATCACACCTTCGAGGTCCGGGCCGTGCTGAACGGCCAGCCGGACCCCAGCCCGGCGAAGCGTTCGTGGACGGTCGACGCCACGCCGCCGCACACCTCGATCACAGCCGGCCCGTCGGGCGCAGTCCAGGGGGCGAGCGGGACCTTCTTCTACGCCTCCTCGGAGGGCGGCACCCGCTTCGACTGCGACCTCGACTTCCAGGGCTGGAAGCCCTGCAACGGCGGGCACGCCACCTTCAGCTACTCGGAAGCCGGTCACTCGCTGGCCGTGCGCGCAATCGACGGCGCCGGCAATGTCGACCCCACCCCGCCGAGCACCACATGGCGGCGCTACCCGGACGACGGGACGCCCTTCGTGTTCGACGACCAGGACCAGGGCTTCTTCAGGCAAGTCGGGAGCGAGGCGGACTGGCACAACGCCGGCAGCGGCGGAAAGACCTACTGGTACTTCGCCGCCTACCCGCACTGCGACGGTGCCGACATCAGCCACAACGCGGCGGAGTGGGAGCCAAGCGGCCTGACGCCCGGTTTCTACGACGTGTACGCCTGGATCCCGAGCAACACACCCAGCGCCGGCGGGCCGTTCGGGGCCGACCTCTCCTCGTCCGTGCACTACAGCGTGCTCCAGGCCGACGGGAGCCAGGTGGACACCGTCGTCTCCCAGGCGTCGCACGGCGGTAGCTGGCTCCTGCTCACCTCCGTCGTGAGGCTCGACGGCAGCACCTTCATCACGGCCTATGACGACGACGCGATCGACGCCGCGTGCGACAACAAGATCGTCGCCGCGGATGCCCTGAAGCTGGTCTACCGGTCGCCATGACCCGGGGCTCAGCAAGGTCAGCGGCGATGGCGGTCATCGTCGCCGCCTCGACGTTCCTGATTGCGGCTCCCGCGGCGCTCGCGCTCCCGCCGGGCTCCCCCGATCCGACGTTCGGAAACGGTGGCAGCACCGTCATCCCTCTCGGCACCGGGGCCGACCCCTCGGCAGCGGCGCGGGCGGTGGCCATCCAGCCGGACGGCAAGATCGTCTTCGTCGGCTACGCCACCGACAACTCGGGGAGCAACTCGCTGCTCGTCGGCCGCCTCGACCCGTCCGGCAACTTCGACCCCACCTTCGGGCACGGCGGCAAGGTCGTGGTGCAGATCGCCACCGGCGCCCACGGCTTCTCCGGTGGCTGGTCGGTCGCGCTACAGCCGGACGGCAAGATCCTGGTGGGAGGCGACGCCTTCAGCGACACGGACCATGGCGGCTTCGTCGTGGCCAGGCTGACCCCGGAGGGCACCTTCGACTCGAGCTTCGGCGAGGACGGGAGAGCATCGCTCAAGCTGACCAGTCCCGATCTGCCTGTGGCGCAGGCCCTCGCGCTGCAGGAGGATGGCAGGATCGTGGTCGGCGGCACGGCGGTCTACAGCGACAGCGGCCGCGGCTTCGACGAGGTCATGGTCGGCCGGCTGAACGCGACCGGCACTCCCGACGAGTCCTTCGGAGATGGCGGCAAGGCGCTCGTTCAGCTGGATGACCACCCGACCTCCGATGGCGTCTACTCCGAGATCCACTCGGTGGCCATCCAGCCCGATCACAAGATCGTGATCGCCGGCTTCGAGGGCGCCAGCTCCGGCGACGTGGTCGTCGGGCGGCTCAGCGGCGTCGACGGCAGCTTCGACTCGACGTTCGGCAACGGTGGGACCAAGCTCTACCAACCGTTCCCGAACGTGGACAACAGCGGCGGCGTGGCCGAGGCCGTGGCGCTCGCGCCCGACGGGAGGATCCTGCTTGGAGGCGACGCCTACTCGGAGGGCGGCGTGGGGCCGGCGTTCGTCGCCCGCCTGAACAGCCGCGACGGGAGCTTCGACACGGCGTTCGGCGCGGGCGGCCAGGCATTCGCAACGATCGGAGCGTCGGCCACCGCGATCAACGACATGGCGCTGACGCCGAACGGCCAGATCGTGGTGGGTGGATCCACAACCGGCGCCGACAACCAGTCGCGTTTTCTGGTGGCCCGTCTCAACGGTGCGCGGGGCGATCTTGACCCGTCGTTTGGCTCCGGGGGAGGCTTCCAGAGCGGCCTGAGCAGCTCGCAGGCGGCGGCGATCGCCATCCAGCCTGACGGCAAGATAGTGGCCGTCGGAAGCACTGGAGACAGCGTGCTGGTCGCTCGCATACTCGGCGACCCATCAGCCGATGCGGGTCCCACCCCCGGTCCGGAGCCTGGGCCGCGGTTGCAGACGCCGCCGGATCACGCCGCGATCTCGTCGCTCGCAGTCTCTCCGAGGGTCTTCAGGGCCGCCGCGAGCGGGCCCGCCATCGCGCGCAGCGCCGGAGCCCGGGTCGCCTACTCGGACAGCGTGGCCGCGAAGGCGACTTTCACCATCCTCAAGCCCGCGCGCGGAGTGATGCGCGGCCACCGTTGCGGTAAGCCGAGGCGGCACGCCAGAGGCCGTCGGTGCACGCGCTACCTGTCGGTCGGCCACTTCGCGCACGTGGACCTGGCGGGGGCGAACAGCTTCCACTTCACGGGCCGGATCCACCGGCGGAAGCTGCGTCCCGGCCGCTACCGGCTGAAGGCTCAGGCCCTGCTCAACACGCGCCTCGGTCCCGCGGTCTCGACGAGCTTCAGAATCGCCCGCGGCTGACGAGGGTTGCGTCGGTCCACCCCTTGGGTGGGTGTGAAGGGGGCCCGGCCGGATCTAGGTTGCCTTACGGATGAAGGCGAGCGCACGCACCTGGGAGGGCGAGATAACCCACATCGGCGCGACCGGCGTGGCGATCAGCGAGCCCTCGGCGGATGGCTGGGGCGTGCTCGTCTGCATCCGGCGCGTCAACGCCGATGTACTGATCGCCGGCTCCAGCCTGACCGTGTCGCTCCAGCAGCGCGGGGCGCCGTTCATACGGCGGGTGGGCTACGAGTCGCTCACGGGAGTGGGCTACCGCCCGCGGACCGGCTGGCGATCGCGCGAGACGCTCCGGCTCGGCGTGGTGGCGGAGGATCGGCGGCAGCTCTGCATCGACCTCACGCTCCAGAAGGCGGTCGATGCCGCCGAGGTGGCCCAGTCGATCGCACAGCGAGCGGCGCGCCACCGCCTCCGCCAAGCGCCGGCCGGCCAGCGCGACCACTATGCCGGGCTCGCGGTTGTGGCGCGGCTGCCGTTGCCGCGGCTCAAGGCGTTCGCCGTCTACCAGCTCACAAGGACAACCCCGGCTGCGCCGGCGGTGTCCTCACGGGACTCGGCCTCGGCGGCCGGCGCAGCTGCCGGCCCGTAGCCGAGACCGGCCTCGAACCCGGGACCTTCGGCTTGGCAAGGCGGGCGATCAGCCCACGCCCTGGGTGAACGGGTTGAAGGGCCCGTTGTCACCCGAGAGCGGTGGCGGCGAATAGGGGATGAAGGCAGCGTCGCCCAGGCCGAGGCTCTGCGCGCTGGCCTCGAGGCGATCCGGCTGCGCGACGTTGTCCCAGCGGCCGGTCTCCACCCGGTGCTGCAGCGCGAGCACCCCCGCGACGAGCTCCGGCGGCGTGAAGTTGCAGTGCTGCTGGCGCTCGATGAACGCCTGCCGTAGCAGCGACGCCGAGCCCGCGCGGCGGACGGTGTCGGCGTACTTGTTCTCGTGCTGCACCGGCACGAGCTGATCGGAGATCGTGTGCAGGTCGAGCGCGGGACCGCGCAGGCGGCCGTGCGGGACCGACGTCTGGTCGAGC